>NZ_DFDO01000323.1:0-3116 GCF_002367915.1 Acinetobacter sp. UBA3025 | reverse complement strand
TTGGTGGCTGGGCTTGTGACCGCTTTGGACGAGTTCGGGTGATTGTGATTGCGATCGCTTTATTCTCTTCATTAACTTTCTGGTTGGGCTTTACTCAAAGCTATGAAGAATTTAAGTGGATGCGTTTCTTTTCAGCAATTGGCTTAGGCGCCCTCTATATTGCCTGTAATACGCTAATGGCAGAGTATGTGCCAACAAAATATCGTTCTACAGTACTTGCTGCTTTAATGACAGGTTGGACACTTGGTTCAGTCGTTGCCACTGTACTTGCAGGATGGCTGCTTCCAGAGCTAGGCTGGCGTTATCTTTACTATATTGCCATTGTTCCGATTGTTCTTGCGATTGGCATGTTCTTCCTGGTACCAGAACCACAAGCCTGGTTAAAGGCACGTCAAGAAAGATTGGCAGCCAAAGCCAGTGGCGTAGTGCAGGAAAAACCGAAGAATACGTTTAAAATGATCTTTGCCGATGCGTTAAGCCGACGCATGTTCATTCTCTGGTCATTCAGTACTGCATTCTTACAGTTTGGTTATTATGGTGTAAGTAACTGGTTACCTGCTTATCTGGAATCAGATCTTGGCATCAAGTTTAAAGAAATGACCACCTATATGATTGGGACCTTCCTGATCATGATGTGTACCAAAGTGATCGCGGGCATTATTGCGGATAAAATTGGTCGTCGTGCAGTATTTGCTTTCGGTACCATGGGCACCGCAATCTTTATTCCCATCATTGTCTTTGGTAATACACCAGACAACATCTTATGGCTGATGCTGTTTTTCGGATTCCTTTACGGTATTCCATATGGCATTAACGCGACTTATATGACAGAAAGTTTCTCTACTAAAGTCCGTGGTACAGCTACAGGTGGCGCTTATAACATTGGCCGTCTAGGCGCAGTATTGGCACCTTTAACCATCGGTTATTTTGCGCAAGGTGGCTCAATTGGTACAGGTCTACTGATTATGAGTGTGGCTTATTTTATTTGTGGTTTGATCCCAGCGATTTTCATTAAAAACCGTTTATTTGACCCACAAAAAGCTGACTAATTGATTAATCAAACATTTATAAAGACAGGAAGATGCTAGGAAGCAATTAAATGAATAAAATCACACAGGATATCGAAACCATACTCAAGCAGATTCCAGATGGTGCGCATATTATGACTAGTGGCTTCGGTCTGGCAGGACAGCCAATCGAACTGATTGAAGCTTTGATTGATATGGGTCCTAAAGATCTGACCATCATCAACAATAATGCTGCTTCTGGTGATCGTGGCTTAACCAACCTGTTATTGTCAGGACTGGTGAAAAAAATGATCTGTTCATTTCCTCGTGCCAATAACTCCAAGGTGTTTGAAGAGCTGTATAAAGCTGGAAAGGTTGAACTAGAGTTGGTACCACAAGGCAATCTGGCTTGCCGTATTCAAGCTGCAGGTGCAGGTCTGGGGGCTATTTTTACGCCTACAGGATACGGCACTAAGATAGCTGAAGGTAAGGAAACCCGCCATATCAATGGCAAGGACTATGTGCTGGAATATCCAATTCATGCAGACTATGCCTTGGTTTATGGCAATCAGGCTGATCAATGGGGCAACTTGACCTACCGTAAAGCAGCGCGAAACTTTGGCCCGTTAATGGCAAAAGCAGCCAAAACCACGATTGCTCAAGTACATGAAATTGTAGAGCTAGGCGAGCTTGATCCAGAGATTATCGTAACACCAGGTATTTTTGTGCAGCATGTGGTGAAGGTAGGAGATATTAAATAATGACAATTCAAAAACGTACACGTGAACAAATTGTAGAAAAAGTTGCACAAGATATTCCAACCGGTTCTTATGTGAATTTAGGTATTGGTTTACCAACACGCGTTGCCGGTTATTTAAAACCTGAACAGGATATTATTCTGCATTCTGAAAATGGCGTTCTGGGTTTTACCGCTTTAACTGACCCTGAACTCGCTGATGATGATCTGATTAATGCTGGTAAAGAACTGGTGAGCATGTTGGATGGCGGCAGTTTTATGAACTCTGCAGATTCCTTCGATATTATGCGTGGCGGTCATTTAGATTTCTGTATTATGGGCGCCTTTCAGGTCGCCGTGAACGGTGATCTCGCTAACTGGCATACCGGTGCACTGGATGCGGTTCCAGCAGTGGGTGGGGCGATGGATCTGGCGGTTGGTGCTCGCTGTGTCTATGTTTGCATGGAACATGTCACAAAAAATGGCGAACCACGAATTGTGGAAGAGCTGACTTATCCAATTACTGGTAAAAACTGCGTTGACCGTATTTATACCGATTTGTGCATTATTGAACTCAAAGATAATCAGGCTTGGGTGCTAGAAATAGTGGATGGCTTGAGTTTCGAAGAACTTCAGCAGCAGACCGGATGCAAGTTGCTCGATGGCCGTGCAGCTGCACAGTTAAAAGCATCCATATAATAAGCTAAATCTTTTAAATATGGTTAAAAATCTCAGCTTAGGCTGCGATTTTTTTATGTGCTGTATATTTTTGTGCTTAGTTGCGTATTCTAAAAGCGGACATTTCTATTTTGGGCTTACACTTTAGAGTTCGTATAACAGCCATTATGTTAAATAAGTCATAAATTAACCTGAATTCTGCTTAACCCAACAATTCGATTACAAAATTATTGGTTTGATCAAAATTAAAGTTATTTAAAATACTTAAATCAGAATTTTATGTTTAATATAAACTATATAAAGAAAATTAATTAAAAAAAAGAAAGTATATAAATAAACATCTAATCTGGAAATTTTAATGAAATTCATATAATCGTCTTTAAAATTAATGATCACTCCATCTTGGTTCCACATTCTAAAAATAATATTTCTATTTTTAGATGTTATATAATACTCAATCATATAAATTTTATGATTGTTTTTTCCACTTGAGATATATGGGCACTTTATATTTACTAAATGGCATTGGAATAATAGTTTTTCATTATTTTTTATCTTAATAACTTGAGGTATACCATAACGTGTTGGCGTTCTTCCCTTTAAAACGTAAGTATTTCCTTGAAGGGTAAATTTATCTATAATTAAATTTTTCTCCATTTCTTCAATATTTATTGATTAGACTTCCGTCATAAATC
>NZ_DFDO01000288.1:0-4166 GCF_002367915.1 Acinetobacter sp. UBA3025 | reverse complement strand
GATCCGGTCTTTCAGGGCAAGAAGCGTGAACTGCTCGCCCGGGATTATATTTATTCCATGCAAAGGGTGATGGATCCGAAAAACCATTCGCCTTCTTTTTCTTTTATTGAAGGCAAAATTCTTGGCGCAGATCAAGTCATCCAGCAGGCCAAAAAAATGGGCAAATTTAACTATGATGCTCCGATTGCCGGTTTAAAAGCCCTAGATAAATATACCTTACAAATTACCCTGATCCGTTCAGATCTGAACTTTCCTTACATTTTAGCCTATGTCGCTTTTGCTGGTACTGCACGTGAAGTCATCGAATATTATGGCGATCGAGTAGGTCAGCATCCAGTCGGAACAGGGGCATACCAGTTACACAAATACGTACCGCGTAGCCGCATTGAGCTGACTGCCAACCCAAATTATCGCGGTTTTGTCTGGAACTTTAAGGGGGATGGTTCAGAGTGGGATCAGCGGATTGTTAAAGCCATGCAAGGCAAGCAGATGCCGCAAATTGGCAAGGTTAAGATCAGCATCATTGAAGAAGAACAGTCGCGCTGGCTGGCCTTAAAATCTGGACAATTAGACTATGACAAACTGACTGCAAGTGGTGCTGAACAGGCGCTGGAAAATAAGCAGCTAAAAAGTGAATATAAGAAAAAAGGCATCCTGCATTATCCAAATAAAGAGCCGGAAATCACCTATACCATCATGAATATGCGTGATCCGGTGATTGGTGGGGACTCACTGGAAAAAATTGCACTACGCCGTGCTATTGCCTTGTCCTATAACCAGAAAGAAGCCATCCAGCAGCTATATAAAGGGCATGCTGTTAAAGCTGAAATGATTCTTCCTGAAGGTGTGGGTGGATATAACCCGGATTATAGAAGCAGTATTGCCTACAACCCATTGCTTGCCAATAAACTGCTCGATCGTTTTGGCTACAAGAAAGGAGTCGACGGTTACCGCACCTTGCCTGATGGCAAACCATTGGTTCTGAAAATGAACTCGACTAGCTCAAGCTCTTCCGTTATTTCTGCGGAGCTATGGAAAAAGAACCTGGATGCAATCGGGGTAAAAGTTGAGTTTAAGGTCAGTAATTTTGCCGACAATTTAAAAGAAGCCACTCAATGCAAACATATGATGTGGGGTGGCGCCTGGATTGCAGATTATCCGGAAGGGGAAAACTTTGCCCAGTTGCTGTATGGCCCAAATGCCCAGCAAGGTAACCTGAGCTGCTATACCTCTAAAGCCTATGACGCGCTGTATCAAACTGCGATGAAACTGCCGCCTCAGCAACGCACTCCATATTATGAGCAGATGAACCGCCAGATGGAGGCCGATAATCCATGGATTTTGCACAATACCCGGGTACGCAACTGGCTGATTCATCCACAGGTACAGGGCTTTAAGGCACATCCGGTGACTAGAGCAGTTTGGCAATATCTGGATATTGAACCTGTTAAAAAATAACTTGAGAAGATTAAGAACCAGTATGAATGTGAATACAAACGCTTTAAAAAAGCTGGCCAGTGGGGTTTTAATGGCCAGTTTAATGATGGCAGGTGCTGCACCCACATGGGCTGCCAATCCCGCTAATCCAAATAAAGTCTTAAAAACGGTCTTTCCCGCGGCTGAAACCGGTTTCGATCCCGGTTATATCCATGACCGATATTCGGCCAAGATTAACTCGGCAATTTTCGAAACCTTATATACCTATGATTATCTGGCCTCACCAGCGAAACTGGTGCCATTGACTGCGGTAGATATGCCTCAAGTCAGTGCAGACGGTTTGACTTATACCATTAAAGTTAAAAAGGGCATTTACTTTGCAGATGATCCGGTCTTTGGTGGTAAAAAACGTGAACTGACCGCCTATGACTATGCCTATTCTCTAAAGCGTCTCTTAGATCCAAAGCTTAATTCACCTAATAGCTGGTTGCTGGATGGTCGGATCAAAGGGCTGGAAGCATGGACAGCCATGGCGAAAAAAAATGGCAAAGTCTATGAAAATCCATTTGAAGGTATTCAGACTCCAGATCGCTATACCTTGGTACTCAAGCTGAATAATCCGGATCAGAACTTTCCGATGTTGCTGGCCCACGGTCCAGCTGCCGCAGTTGCACGCGAAGTCATTGAAAAGTATAAAGACAAAGCTGGCTGGGTAATGAGTAAGCCGGTCGGTACAGGGCCTTATGTACTTAGTCGCTGGACACCGGGATCACGCATTATCTTAAAGCCAAATCCGGCTTACCGTGGTTTTGTCTGGAATTATAAAGCCAATAGTGCAGAAGACCAGGCGATTGTCAGTGCGATGCAGGGCAAAAAAATGCCTCAAATCGGCACCATTGATGTGCGTGTCATTGAAGAAGCCCAATCACGGATGTTGTCATTTAAGAAAAATGAACTGGATCTGGTTGAAATCGACGGCGATCTGGTCGTGCAGGCATTGGATGGTGACAAGTTAAAACCTGAACTGGTCAAGCAAGGCATCAAGCTGTCACGCATGTTGGAGCCATCGATTAACTACCATTACTGGAATATGCAAGACCCGGTGGTGGGTGGCTTTACGCCAGAAAAAATTGCCTTACGTCGTGCGATGGCAATGGCTTTTTCTGTTGAAAACATGATTAGCGTACTCCTTAAAGGAGATGGTGCAAAACTGCACATGCCTATTCCGCCAGGAGTTGCAGGCTATTCACCCGCTTATAAAACCAGTACGCCATATTCGGTCAAGGCAGCCAATATGTTGCTGGATCGCTATAACTATAAGATCGGTGCGGATGGCTGGCGGAGAACTCCTGAAGGCAAACCTCTGGTGATTGAACTGATTACGGCCAATACCAGTCGTGGTCAGCAACAGGGCGAATTCTGGAAAAAGACCTTAGATAATATTCATATCAAACTGACCAGTAAGGCCATGCCATTTGCTGAAGGCATTAAGCTGGAAAAGCAATGTAAAACCATGTTTAAAAGCTCTGCATGGATTGCCGACTATCCGGATGCTGACAACTTCATGCAGTTGTTCTATGGCAAAAACGTCAATGTCACCAATAATGCCTGTTTCAAGCATGCGGAATATGACCGTTTATATGAACAGAGTCAAAGCATGCCACCGGGTCCTGAACGGGATCTGGTTTATCGCAAAATGACCCGTATTCTGGAGGTCAATATGCCAACCATGATGCTGTATAGCACTTACCGTAATGCACTAGCGCAACCTCATGTTATTGGACACAAGTCCCATCCGATTCTGTCCACAGAATGGATGTATATCGATATTGATACTAAAAAGTAAGAAAAAGCTGGAGATGATGATGACATTAAAACACTTGAAATTTACCACACTCTGTCTGGCGATGATCGGGGGATCTCAAACCGTCATGGCAGAGACCCAAACCCAGCTTTTGCCTTTATTCAAGGCTGCAGAAATTCCGGCATTGTGCGATACCAATCTGGATAAAATGCAAAAAGATATCCAGAAATTTGAAAGCCAGAAAATCAAAAATAAGGCTGAAGCCCGTCCTTATCTGGCAGCTTGGGATACATTGCAGGCATCGATTGGTGATTTTGTTTCACCTATCGGTCTATATAGTAATGTTGATCCTGATCCAGCCTTGCGTCAGGCGGCAGATGACTGTGAACTGAAAATCAGTAAATACCTGACTTCCATGTATCAGAGTCCAAAACTGTATGCCCAATTCAAGAAACTGAAAGCCACAGATCCGGTCGATGAAAAATTCCTGAAAGATATTCTGAATCAGTTTGAAAAAACCGGGGTACAACTCAGCGCAGAGAAACAGAAGCGTCTGAAGGAAATTATTGAAGAAAGTACCAAACTGGGGCAGGACTATTCCAAGAATGTACGTGATAACCCTGAAAAAGTTGAATTCACTGTTGCAGAGCTGAAAGGTTTACCTGCGAGCTATATCGCCGGTTTAAAGAAAAATGAAAAGGGCAATTATCTGCTCGGCTTCGACTATCCGGAATATCAGCCATTTATGGAGCTGGCAGAGAGTGATGAAGCTCGTAAACGTTATCAGACTGCCTATACCCGCCGAGGGACTGAGAAAAACCTCGAATACATGAAAAAGGCTATTGATCTGCGTTATGAACTGGCCCAGCTATTCGATAAAGACAGCTATGCTTATGTTGCCTTAAAAGATCGTATGGCTAAAACC
>NZ_DFDO01000150.1:0-5192 GCF_002367915.1 Acinetobacter sp. UBA3025 | reverse complement strand
ACTTAAATCATGCTCGTAAAAGTGTATTTTTTGGCGTAAGGACTGCTATCAATAAGCTGCGCTGTTAATTCAACGTCACCACTCAAAACCTGTGTATGTTCACGCTCTCGATCTTCACCTAACAAATAATCGAGACAGCCTTTTGATAAACCTGAACCGTGTCTGAAGAAATCAACGATCATCTGGGCGTAACTCCCGAAGCTGCTGATCTATGGAAATCAACAAATGAAGTAACTTCACTTTGTCAAAAGTACCTACCCCTGCAATATCGGTATTAACTGCTTTGGCAATCTGATTCACATTATTACCAATTCGACCAAGTTCTAAGATCAAGGCTCGTTCTGTCTTGCTATATGAAGATTCAACAACCTTTGTTGCTTTAATTTTTTGGTCATCTTCTGCGTTGGAATTATGAATCTTTGTTGCTTTCTCAACTGCTGATTGTCTAAGTAGCTTTGCAATTGAACCATAAGGATTATTAGCATCAAGCAATTGATACTCTGATTCTGAAAGTCTGACTTTAAATGTTCGTTCACGAACTGCTTTGCTTTGTTTGTTTTCTTGTTCCTGTCCTGACATTTCAATCTACCCTGCTTTGGCTTTTGTAAGCTCTAAATTGGAAAATCTTTGATTTTTCTATTTAGAGCTTTTCGGGGGTATCGGGGGTGAAGCCCCTGATCAAGGTCACAGCTTACCACTATTAAACGAAGTGAAATAGGGGTAGCTGTGTATCCTTGCTTATTCAAATGCAGGTAAACGCCCTACACCAGAATTTAATCAAATGACACGGTATATAAACTCTAGCAGGTATTGGCATGAATCTTGTAAAACTAAAGGCACTCAACTGCTCTCACCGTCACCACAGCCTTCGTTTCACTCAGGCAGATGGTGAACGTTGAGAGAGTTTCGGCAATACTCTCCCTAAGGGCTGCCATTCAAAAAATGACATATCCCTTAAGTATTGCCGATTTAACCTGATTAGGCTGACGGAGCCACGCATCGGTCGTATCCGCACCATGCTTTGCACACATGGCAGACAAGGACTAAAGGTTTTGCACCTCTCCCCACACGCTCCCTGTCGAAGTATGGCGGTATCTCTGCGAGGGTTTCCCCAACATGCAACTTAACCGACCTATACAACTACTCTTAACGTTCCGTTTATGTGAGATTCCCCTGTAACGGTTTAGCCTTTCGACTATCGCTACGATGCACCAGTGACACTTATTCCCTCCACATGCACCGCATATCGACCTTAAAAAAGGATGCACAGAAGCTGATAAGACCCGAATACAAGTGTATTGCTTATTGGATGAACGAGAATTTAGGTAACGAAAGACTTTTTACTGATACAATACTTGCCATTTTTTATCAATTTGATAAAATCTGAAAAGCGGTACAAGCCGAAAGGTGAAATCAGTACGAGCGCTAACTCTGCTGATCTTCGTTACTTGATGCTCGTAACATCAAATAACTGCGTACCACCAAATATAAAGCGAAAGCCCATTTAGTTGCAAGACTGAATGGGCTTTTTCTTTGTAAATCTATAATTATATAAAAAATAGTTGTGGGCTATCCAAACAATTCGCTATGACTACCAAGCCGAGTTAAGGTTAATTCATCAGATGTATTCTTGTAGATGAGCAACAAATCAGGCTTAACATGGCACTCTAAATGACCAATATAATTTCCAGAAAGGTAATGGTTTTTATACTTTTCATCAAGAATGCCATTTTTAACCAGTGTTCCAAAGACCTCCGACCATTCAGGCGATACCAGTAACAAATACTGTTTTTTCAGATCTCGCTTAAATTGGTTCGTCATAGAGACTTTTTTCTGTTGGCTCATTCTTCATCGCTCGCAATGGCTAACATAGCTTTCATCGCTTCTTCGGGTGTTTCAAACGTTGTAACTTCGCCACACTCTACCGCTTCGATTGCTGCAAGCGTGGTGCTATTTGGCACACGATTAGCCCAATCAAAAGACAAAGGAACTTTACCAGTGCTTGCGATCTGATTGAAGAACATGCGTACTGCTTGGCTTGGTGTTAATCCGTATTGTTCCAAAACTGGATAGGCATTAGCACGCAAGTTATCATCAAGACGCATATTAAAATTTGTGTAACTCATATCATCACCATTAATGGATAGTTCATTACATTGTAATGTACTTGAAAAGCATAATTAGTGCAAAAAAGTTATTTTCACTCACGCTCGGCTAATTTACATATTTTAACTACCTATGATTTGATCAAATGATATAAAAGAAAAAAATTAAGAAGAGGGTAATATTATGAAATTAAAAATTTTTCTTGGACTATTAAGCTTTATATCTGTTTCAGCTTACTCTGCTACAGTTCCAGCAGAAGCCTTCAGCCGAGGTAATTGTAAATTCTACGTGCCAGGTTTTGGATATGGTTGGTATAACGAGTCTATTTCTTATGATGCTTTAACTGGTGTACATAAAAATATGTATGCAAAAACAGATCAAAAAGCTACCAATGGAAACCAACGATCAAATAATTCAAGTAACCCAAGTGGTTATCGTGTTCGAGCAGGATATGTTGATCCTACAAGTGATACAAGATTTTGGAATGTATCAGGTACGCACTATGAAACATTAGATAATGGACGAGCTGTTTCCCAATACACATCAGCAAAAGATTGTAATGGACGTATTGGACAAATTTTATAAATTCTATGAAAAAAAATAAGATTTTATTAATAGCTCTTATAGTTGGTATTATTGCTTTAGGTATTATCATTTTTATAAAGTCTCAAGCGGTTACTGAGACTAAAATACTAGGTAATGGTGATAGTACCAACTATACCAAAACAACCTCATCCTCTGAACCATTTATTCAGAATAATATAGTATCACCTGAATCATCCAATAAAAATATATCTTCACCTCCTAAAGATCAAAACAACGATGATACATTCATCTTTGATTCTGATTTAAAAGCATTAAGGGAAAAATACCCTGATGGTGTTTTATATACCAAATTATCTGAATCAAAATTAAATAAAGAACAAAAAGAGAACTTAGCAAAAAGTTTTGATAATTTAAATCGTTATGGGAGTTTTAGTGGTGGGAAAATTACTAATGAATTCTCACATTTAGATAAAAAAAGAGCAGCATTAAAGGAAGAAAAGCCTTTAGATTTTAAACCAACAAATATGGATACTTTAGTTCCAGACTTAAGTTTATCTGGTAAATGGTATTCAGGTGCAGTAAATGAAGGCAAATACAACTCTCTATATAGATTGTATGAAAGTCAAGATGGTAGTACCAAGTTTGAAGTAACTGAAATGTATTTAAACCCAAATAACAGTGCAATTGTAGAGGTTTTTCAAGAGAGCTTAAACCACAATGTAAATAATGTTCCTATGACTATAGAAACATTAAAAACTGAAAGTGGTAAAGACATTTATAATGTACACTTTAATTACAATAATAGATATTACTCATTGTCTACTGAAAATATGAATCGTACACAAGTAGAGAATATCCTTAACCAAATAACCAAGTAATATTTAACGATAATCTATATCAGCTACATCCCCCAACTCATGCCCCGATCTTGCTTAGATTGGGGCTTTTCCATTTCCTTTTGCTGTTGTCGTTGCTTCATCTGGACGAGATTTTCTTCAATATTTCGGATGTTGCGACCAAATTCTGTTGCGCTTTGGCTACTTGTGACGAGACTGAACGCTGTACGGTTGAGATTTTCTCCAGTACGTCCTCGTAATTCGTTGTAATTTGGCTCATCTCGCTGACTTTGCCATTGATCTGCTCGGTATAAGTTCCTGTACTTTTCTCTAAATCGTGAAATTGCTTCTGCATTGTCGCCAATGACTTTTGCATTTTCGCTAAGTTGTCTTGATCGGCTTTGATTGTTTCCGCCTGCGCTTCCAATATTCTCACTATTCGGCTCAAAGAACTGTCTAAAGTTTTCTGTTGATTCTGCAACTGCGCTTGTTGTTGCAGTAATTGCTGCTGTTGTTCTTCGATGATTTTCAATAACTGTGTTTCTAATTCGGTCATCGTTTAGTACCCCATTGGAATGTAGTAGCCGTTCCCGAATCGTCCCTGATTCTCGTTGATCAGGATACATAGGCGTTTGGATTTGCTCTTGAGTGGGGTGCATGTGCTGATATTCAGGCTTCCTCCCAACCGATTCAGGTGGTCGACTCTCATTTGCTTCTCGTTGATGACCATGTTTAGCGTCTGCATCTCTTTGTATTTGTTTTTGGTGACGAGACCAAGCGACAAAATGGCTATAAGCAAAATAACTGCTGCTGAAATCAGCCCCATATTCAAAATGGTAAGTTTTTTCTGTATTACTCGATTCTCGGCTTGCTGTTCTTGGCTCTGTATTTGCTCGTTCAACTTCGTTAAACGGGTCAATTTCGATTGCAGCAAGGCTTGGTACTGGTCGAGCTGCTTCTCGACCGTCTGGACGTTGTTTTGAATACTCTGGACTATTTTCTCGTCCGATTGTTGAATAGCGGTCGCTGTGATATTGGCTCTTGTGGTCAAGCTGTCTTTGATAATCTGTGACGTTTGCTCGATACCTTTCGCCAGTTGTTCCTCTGTATTCTTCAATTCGCTGCTGTACTTCTTGTCGATATTCGCCAGTAGCTCTAAAGCCTTGCTCATAAACCTCTCCACTCAAACGGATAGGACGTGTTGCGCCTTCATATGGATTTTCGATTGATATTGATTTTTGGGTCTGTCGGGTGACTTTGACTTCATTCGATTCAAGCCATTCAACCAATTTTTGCCGATCGGCAATTTCACCATTGGCAATAGCTCGATAGACACGTTGATGTAGCTGCTCTTTGAAGTCCTTAACGTCCTTTGGCAAATTCTTCTTATTTAAAAATAATTGGCGGTGTTCTGGGTCGTCTGGGTCATACAATGAATGCTCGGTATTGGTAATTTGTTTAAAGAGATCCACTCGATCAAGATCCACTGGCGCATAAAATGGCTGTAGCCGTTTGCCTGTTGAAAGCTCAACATTTGGAATCACAAAATTAAGCTCAAGCCTTGTTTCGCCTGTATCTTGGTTCACTTTATCTTGATGCTGTACCCATAAGATTTGATATTGATCTCGGTCTAAACCTGAAAAAAGGCATTGCTCAAAATTCTGCATGATCTGTTGTTTATCCTGATCACTTAAATCATGCTCG
>NZ_DFDO01000129.1:0-2637 GCF_002367915.1 Acinetobacter sp. UBA3025 | reverse complement strand
CTGTTTTTTATTATTCAGATTCGCCACAATCGAATTGGCCTGCAATTTCATGGTGCCCTGTTCAATGATGACATTACCCGAATAAGTCGTGACTCCAGTACGCTCATTAAAAGTCGCACGGTCAGCTAATAAGGTAATCGGCTGATTACGGTCAGATGGCAATGCAAACGCAGTGGCTGAACCCAATGCAACCAGACTTAATAACGCAGCGCGCTTAAGGAAAGTGTTCATCATTTTAGCTCTAGGAATTTGGTTCATACTTTCCTCGAATATTAAAGAATTCGTATTGACCATCATTAAGATTGGCTTTTAGGCCCTGACTGATAAATTCAGCCTGTGGAGATTCAACAATGACAGTTTTATCGGTTTCAATTTCACGTGTTTTCGGAAAAGCCGTCAGCTCCTCGGTGCGGAACTGCATTTTTCCATTTTGCATGATCTTGGTCGCCAGCACTTCTTGAGAAAGTACAACTTTTGTATTGTCATCATAACCGTTGCCCTGTTTGGCAAAGAATGTCGCATCAATCTGACCGTCTTTATAGGTCGTTGCCTGCAGATTTTTGAGACTTGAAGTCTCTAGCTGCAGGTTTTGTTCAAGCTGGTCGACCTGGGCACGAACAGACAACATGCCCTTTTCATCAGTTTGGGTTAAGTTAATATTATTCGCAGAATAGGTCATGCTACGTGCAGAATCAGTCTGCAACTTGTTGCCTTTACCGCTGTAATAGTAATAACCACCACTTATTGCGGCAATGATAATAGCCGTAAGATATAAAACTCTAGTGTCCATAAGCGGTGTACTTAATCCAGGATGTATGACTTATTAATAAGGCGCACGAGTATATTTTTCAAGTAACTCTTGGTACTTACCTTTGGACATCAGTAACATGTCACAAATCTCGCGTACCGCACCACGACCACCATAGGCTTGCGTTACCAGATCAGCACGACGACGTACTTCGACATGGCCGTTTGGAACAGTCACTTTCATGCCTGCAATCGCGAAGGCGGACAGATCAGGCCAATCGTCACCCATGTATAAACAATCTTCAGGATCGATATTGAGCTGAGTACAAGCTTCACGTAAAGCAGTCCCTTTATCTTCGCGGCCCTGATAAACCAGATCTACACCCAAATCCGACATACGTTTCTGTACGATATTGCTTTGACGTCCAGTGATAATGATCACTTTAATTCCGGCTTGCTGTACCAGTTTCATACCCAGACCATCACGGATATCAAAAGATTTGATCTCATCTCCTGTATTGGTCAATGTGACAAAACCATCGCTTAAAATACCATCTACATCAAGTACCAGTGCCTCAATATGACGTGCCTGCTCTAATAATACATAAGATGCCATTTATTAATTTACCCCAGCCTGAATCAGGTCATGCATACTAATTACACCAATGACTTTATTGGCATCATCAACCACAACAAATTGATTAATTTTACGTTCGTTCATTTTTTCCAGTGCAACGACAGCACGTGCTTCCTGAGAAATCGTCAGCGGATTTTTGGTCATCACTTCCTGAATCGGTAAATTAACATCAAAACCTTGCTGTTTGTCGATCAGGCGGCGCAAGTCACCATCAGTGAAAATACCCAGCAGAAGGTCATTTTGATCCACAATTGTGGTTAAACCTAGGCGTTTATTTGAAATCTCGTATAAAACTTGATTCATCGGTGTATCTGGTGACACTTTTGGCAATTCTGAACCTGTATGCATGAGATGTTTTACATGCAGCAATAAGCGTTTACCCAAGGCACCTGCTGGATGTGACAAGGCAAAATCGTCAGCAGTAAAACCCCGTGCATCTAAAAGAGCGACAGCTAGTGCATCACCCAGCGCTAAAGTTGCTGTTGTACTCGAAGTCGGTGCCAGGCCAAGTGGACAGGCTTCCTGAAGATGACCCAGAGTTAAAGCCACATCAGCATTTTGTGGCATTGGGCCTTTGGCATCCCCACTAATGGTAATTAAAGGAATTTCCAGACGCTTGATCAGAGGCATCAGCATCATGATTTCATCGCTTTTGCCTGAGTTTGAAATGGCAATCAGTACATCACCCGGTACCAGCATCCCAAGATCACCATGCCCTGCCTCGCCCGGGTGCATGAAGAATGAAGGCGTACCCGTAGAGGCAAAAGTTGCCGCCATCTTACGGCCAATATGCCCGGATTTCCCCATCCCGGTAATCACCAGACGACCTTTGCACTGCAGGATAATTTCACATGCCTGACTAAAACGCTCATCGATCTGCGTGGCTAAAATCTGTAATGCTTGTTCTTCGATACGCAAGGTTTCAAGTGCAACTTTCTGGAAGTCTATTTGATTTGGCATATTTGGTGGGTTCAAAGTAGGTTTACCTTAACTCTATACAGAGTTGACTCATTCTAGCAAAAAAATAATTTTCGCAATTTTATCATATCTATGCAAATAGCAGGTTTCAAAATGTAGAGCTTTTCATAAAACTTAAACAGAATGTTTTGAAATTTCCCTGACCGAAAGCTCTTCATTATTTAGAATTTCATTAGGTAAATCAGTTCTGGTTGTCGTTTTTATTTTGCGTAGGCAATAAAAAACCCTAATCTTCCGATCAGGGTTTTTTGAATTTTGGAGCGGGAAACGAGACT
>NZ_DFDO01000144.1:0-3146 GCF_002367915.1 Acinetobacter sp. UBA3025 | reverse complement strand
AGTTTTGTTGACCCTGTGGCACAGCATGAACGTGCCCGCAACAATGCGACTTATAATTATCGCAGTGCTGAATTTACCGAAGTCCAGCTCTATGAAGATAAGAAGCTCAATGAAAAAATCATGAGCAGCATGTTACCGGTGCACCGTGGCAGCTTCTTTGGTCCTGTGTACCAGTTCCTGGTCATGATTGCTGCATTATTAATGCCATTGTTCTTCGTGACTGGCTGGATGCTCTATCTGAAACGTCGCAAGCAGAAAAAACTTACTCTGGCTGCACGCCAAGGCGCAACTGCCCTGCCTTTGGATCCAAATACCAAGCCTTGGCTGATTACGTATGCCTCACAAACAGGTGTCTCTGAACAACTGGCATGGCGCACGGCCACTGCCTTACAGGAAGCACGTCAACCTGTCAGCGTTAAAGCAGTACAACAGTTAAGCCTTGCAGATCTGCAACAGGCAGAACAGGTTTTATTTGTAGCCAGTACTTATGGCACAGGTGAAGCGCCTGACCTGGCTTCATCTTTCGAAAAGAAAATTCTGTCTGCCAAAGCAGATCTCAGCCATCTCAATTATGCAGTTTTGGCTCTAGGCTCTCAGGAATACCCGGATACCTATTGCAGCTTCGGTCATCGTATTGACCAGTGGTTACAGCAGAATGGTGCCAAGCAGCTCTTCAAGACTATCGAAGTGGATAATGCAAATAATGAGCATATCCAGCAATGGACCAATGCCCTTGCCCATGTGACTCAATTTGAATTGCAGGATATGGGTATCGATAAAACCTTTGATCAATGGACTTTGAGCAAACGTGAATTGCTGAATCCAGACAGTCTGGGTGCACCTGCGTTTAACATTGAACTGGTTCCACAGCATGAAGCCGTGTGGCAGGCAGGCGATATTGCCGAAATCCAACCAGGAAACAGCCCTGAACGTATCCGTGCATTTATGGAGAAATACCGTATTGCCGCGAGTACACAGGTGCCTTCTCTGAAGCAAAGTATCGAACAGGCACTATGGGATCGTGATCTGACTCAAGTTGATCCTTTTGATTCAGTAGATGAGCTATTACAGCAATTGCCGGCTCTGGCTACACGTGAATATTCGATTGCCAGTATTCCAAGTCAGCAAGTGCTACGTCTGGTCGTGCGTCAGCAATCTGATGCACAAGGCCAGTTAGGTCTGGGCTCAGGCTGGTTAACACAGCATACTGCCCTAAATTCACCGATTGCCCTGCGTATTCGCAAGAATGAATCTTTCCATCTGATTGCAGATAACCGTCCGATTATCTGTATTGGTAATGGTACGGGGATCGCAGGTTTGATGAGCTTGCTGAGTGCGCGTAACCGTCAGGACTATACTCAGAACTGGCTCATCTTTGGTGAACGTCAGCGTGCCCATGATTTCTTCTTTGAAGAAACCATTCAGGCCTGGCTGCAAATGGGTACATTAAAACGACTGGACCTTGCTTTCTCTCGTGACCAGCAGGAAAAAGTTTATGTGCATCATAAATTGCGTGAGCAAGCTGAAGAATTGAAACTCTGGGTCGCTCAAGGCGCCGTAATTTATGTATGTGGTAGCATTAATGGCATGGCCAGCGATGTCGATCAGGCTCTGATTGAAATTCTCGGTGAAAGCACAGTAGATCAATTACGTCTGGATGGTCGTTATCGTCGTGATGTATATTAAGATCAGCTGATCTATAAAAGACCGGGCTTCATGCCCGGTTTTTTATTAATAAGATAGAAGAAAAGATAAAAAGATTAATAAAAATATGAGTATCCAAATATCCAGCCAACTTAAACGAAGTCTCAGCCTGATCTTTGGTTTGATCCTTGGCATAAACAGCTTCTGGTTAATAAGTCAGGGACAAAGACATTTCGGTGTTCTTTTGCCAATTTTCATTAGCATAGCATTGGTTCTGTATGTTTTACTCTTTTCAAACATTCAACGCTGGAAACAGCACTCCAGATTTAGAATCTGGTTCTGGAACAGCCTCTGGGCCGGATTTTTGCTCTGGATGATCAGTGTCGTGGTTTTCTTCGCTTATATCCAGATGTCCATTCATTCAAATATTTCTACACAGCCTCCTGCCGCTATTCTGGTTTTAGGTAGCGGGATTTCAAATGGACAGCCGTCACCCATCTTAAAAAGCCGTCTGGATACTGTAGCAAAATATGCAGCACACTACCCAGATGCTTTAATAATTATGACAGGTGGACGTAATTATCGGGAAAGGCAAAGTGAAGCTGAAGTCATGCAGCACTATATCAACACCACCTATCCAGAACTCATCAACCCCATTCAACTTGAAGATCGAAGCAGAAGTACTGCTCAAAACCTGATGTATTCTCAAGTAATCTTGGAACAACAAAATATAAGTCAAAATGATCCTGTTGCGATTGCAACCAGTGATTTTCATAGTCCTCGTGCTCGTGCCATTGCCAGACACCAAGGTTATCAGCAAGTGATTAGTTTGAGTGCCAGTACTCCCCTTTATCTGCGCTATAACTCCTGGTTAAGAGAATATTTTGCCTTTTTGAGTGGCTGGCTGCTCAATGAATATTCACTATTTAAATAAGTGACTTAAACACTAAATTAATTTAAACGGATATGCCTTGGCGAAGGGATCGCTGGATTTTTGAATAGTTCAGGTTTCTGTACATAGACCTGATACAGGTAGTTTTTAAGATCCAGCAAAAGTTTTTCAGGCGCAACCAGAATATTCTGCCCTTCCGGTGTCAGATCCAATGACACAATAGTGCTTTCCTGACGTAAGAAAGGAATGACCTTTTCAACAAAATCTTTGAGGGTAATTTCCTGAATCTGGTAATTGGCCCAGTTATCTTTAATGAGTAGTCTGGCCAGACCTTTGCTTTGCCAGGTCGCGAAAGCACGCTGTCCTGTCGGCGTGGCACATAAAGCCCAGCCCTCTTGGTAAAGTGCAAAAATGCCACCTTGGGCAACAATAGCTTCAATAAAATTTTTATAAACTTGTAGCGGATCGTAGGCGGTATTTTGCGATTTGATCGCTGCCTTGCGCTGATATGGATTTCTCATAGTCTGAAATCTTCAAATTATTATAGACTTCGAATTCTATGAAATATTCAGGATTTAGGCAAGAAAGATATGGTGGGCGCTGACGGGAT
>NZ_DFDO01000114.1:0-12580 GCF_002367915.1 Acinetobacter sp. UBA3025 | reverse complement strand
ATTTCAGGACAAGACAAATTACTGATACCAGTCGAAGAGCTTAAATACATAAGGTACATAGGCAATGATCAGCATCGCTGGCAGTAACACGATCACCGGCAAAATCCAGCGCTCATAACGGTAATAGAAGGACTTATGTCGGACTTCTGCATCCGCTTCAGCCACCTCAGAATCACCAATGGATTGCCTTGCTAACAGATGGTTCAGGGCAACAGGTGGTGTTACATAACCCAGTTCGAAACCAATCAAGGTAATCATCCAGAAATGCACCGGATGAATTCCATACTGATAGGCGACTGGTGCAACCGTTGCTGAAATCAGGATCACTGCGCCGAATGGGTCCATAATCATGCCAACGAACACCATCAGGCCAATAATCATGGAAATCACAAGAATGGTACTGCTAATGTCTGTCGGGAACGCTTCCATAATTTCCATACGTTCCAGCAGGCCGCCCACACTGACAGATAGTGCCATCAGAATCACCAGCGCACCAATGTGTCCAACCGTTTCATTGGTCGAAATGTGTAATGATTTCCAGAAGCCGACATGACGTAAACTTTCAACCGCAGTCGAACGTTTTACACCATGATCTACAGCCAGCTCACCGCCCTGCTGCTCAACATGGTCTGCTTCACGATATTCAGCATTAATGGCTGTACCCGCAGTCGCCATTGCAGGCGTATTTCCTGAACCTAAGGTTGTGGTTAAGGTTTCATCCCAATGCCCTACTGGTGGTAATGGTGCAGGCTCATGACGTAACTTATCAAATAGCACGATCATCAACAGAATGACTGGCATCATGACAGGTGCAGTAAATTCATTCAGATCTGTAGATAAAGCATATTTGTAGAACAGCCAGATCAGGATGAAAATCACAATATAAGGAATCACATTTACAAAGGCACGTGCAGACTGTGGTGCAGCCAGACCAGGTGCAGCAATACGGAACTTGCTTTCAGCAAAGAATAGCGAAATGATCAGGAACAATGTTGAACTGAGCAGGAAGACATAGACACCGTAGTGATACAGCATATCTGTCGTCACTTCCTTGTTCAGTGAAGCAACCACAACAATCAGTAGACATGGACGAAGCACCACACCGAGTGAACCGGACATCGCTGTTGCTGCCAAGGCAAACTGACGGCGACCACCGGCATTCCAGACTTCCTTATAAATGATCGCACCTGCAGCAATCACGAAAATCCCGGATGCACCGGTATAAGCGGTTGGTAGTGCAGCTGCCAGCAGGATTAACCAGGTCAAGGTTTCTGGTGCCAGATTCCATGGACGCAGGATATTCAGGAACATGTCTACGACACGGGTTTGTTTCAGCAACATACCGGCCCAGATAAATAAGGCCAGATTTAGGAAGATGCTCGAAAATTCAACCAGTTGCCCCAGATAGATACCCTGACCCATCGGGTAATCCATCAAGAAGACAAAGTTAAACCCGGTACTGATGGCCATATAGGCATAAAGTGGCACGCTTAAGAAAGCCAGTCCGAAACTACCCCCTTCTCGGGTCGCCTGAGGTGGCTTAATGACTTGGTACAGACTGATCAGGGTCAATGTCCCAAAGAGAATCATCCATAGCCAGTAGACATACTTCATGTCTCCCATCGGCACCCCGGAATTCAGCACCGACATATATTGGCTGTAGGAAGAATAGACCAGGAAACTGTTCGCGATCAGCATCGCCACAGAATAGACTTTGAAATCGATACGGGTGGCTGGACTACGTAGACCAATATGATGGGTTTTCAATGTCGCGCTGATTGCAGCAAATACCACCATGATAATCAACAGTAAGGCACGGTTTTCAGTCCCGAACTTGAAAATGCCAAAGAATGAAGTTTCAAAACTGCGATAGGCGCGAATACTTGGATGCGCTTCAATATGCGTTATCGCCTTGTCATAGAACTGGTAAGACTCTTCACAAACCTGTTGTGCCTGCATCACTGCAGCACGCACATCCGCTTCAGAACGTACACCGAAGAAATCGGCATATTCATCGGCGGCATCTGCTTTCATCTGCTCCTGAACTTTTTGATCGACATTAATATTACGATCACATTGTGGTGCTTTCGGTTCAGCACGCAAAAACGAATATTGCATGCCTGTCGCCGGATCACCATACAGACGCTCGCCCATACGCAGTAACTGACCATGAATCATTTCCCCGGTTCCAATCACTAAGGTCAGTAAGAGCAAGATGAGCACGATAAAGGTCGAGATCCACTCTGTCCAGATATAACGTAACAGACCTAATCCTGATCTGTTTTGATTATCGTTGTGCATGTATTTTCCTATTCTTGTTTTCGCGCCTTACATTCTTTTAAGCGCTGGTCTTCCTGTCTGCCCCGAAAATTCCTTTACAAGGGTCAGTATCATTATTTTCTGTTTTGACTCTGCATGAAAATCAGCAGAATAAAAATGACAATTTATCTTTTCTTTTTGTCTTTTCTGCCAACAGTTTCAGCTATCCTGGACATAATTGCCCAAGATATAGAGCAATGCGACTACTACTCCCCAGATCACCCCTAATAAATGCGCTTCGACCAGTACCGGACTGCCGATAAGTTGTGCAGTTTCCTGATTTCCAATGGTATTTTCCCAAATCAGTTTGGCAAAGATTAAAAATAATACCAACACGGCAAATCCACGTTCGCGTTGATAAAGCAGATGCACACAGGCGACTGCGACATAGGCCCCATGTAATACCCCGGATAGTCCTGCGTATGCTTCAATATTTGGCAGGAAAAAATAAAAACTCAGGCTGATCAACGGCGGCAGAATCAAAAGAATCGAGACGAAATGCCACACAGATGCACGGGGGAAAATGAAAGGTAGACAGATAAAGGCAAGAATATTCAGAAAATAATGGGCCCAGCCGACATGCACCCAGTGCGCGGTCCAGAGCCGCCAAAACTCCCCGAGCAGGCTTTCCTGCCAGTAGATGAAAGCATCGTTAAAGATTTGCAAACTCGCTGAAAGAGAGACAAAAGCCGCCAGAAAAATAATTTTTCGTCGAAGATGTTGATCTTGCATCGGCTCCTTGAACTCCTTTCAGCATATTGAAAATGACCTCTATGAGCATCATTCACTTAATTTTTCATTAAATTATAGGTCAGCGCTAAACAGATCATCCAGTTCTGAAGAATTATCTGTTTCATCCCAGAAGGTCTGCATGCCATCATCTGCACTACGAATACCGGTATTTTCAGTCCAGTAACGGTCAGAAATACCATTCACCATAATGGCAGCCATACTGTCGATCAGCTTGAACTGAGGATTGACCGGCTTTTCATCACTACGTGCCTGATCAAAGGTTCTTAACGCATCACGAATTTTGGCATCATCCCCACTGGCCTGTGCCGCTACAGCATATAAGGCATGTGATAAACGTACACCTTTTTGCTCACCGATTTGTACTGACTGTTTCAGAGTTTGGTAAGGATCAGGTTTCCCATCACCTGCCCCTGGCAATAAAGTCCAGATCACAGCACGGGTTGCATTTGGCGCGCCCCAGAATTTGGTATTATCCAGACAGGTCATGCCACGCTCAACCACAGCCGCAATATCTTTAGGTACTTGTACAGCCCCACCCGAGTTAATGTCATTGGTCATGGCTTGCAAGCCACTCAGCATGCCCAGCAGATAAACTGTCTGTTCAATATCACTGTTCATGCGTGGACAGCCTTCACCCAGCGCTTTTTTATATTTTTTCTCATAACGGGTCTGGAATAACTGATAACCCGTGTACTGACGTTGTGCAGCCAGTGCAGCCCAGCGTTTCTGCTCAATCCGCGCATCCTGAGCTTCAGTCACCTGATTGACTTTAGAAGCACGCAGATACCGTAGCTCTGCATCCAGCGCTTTCTGCTCGGCACAAATCCCCGCTGCGGAGTACATCAGTACCGCAACACGAGTCGGATCAGCCCCCATTTCCTTGGTCGACATGATGGCTGGTGTTAAAGAATTCCCGGAATTACACACCATCTCGGCATCATCCATCGCCAGGATTGGTGGAACAATATGCTTTTCAGTGAAGCCCAGCGCCACATTGGCACCGGTTTTAATGACCTGAGAACATCCTGTTAGAACTGTTGTTGTTATTGCAATGGTCGCCATACCTTGGCATATTTTTCGGACGCTCGACATTTTCCTGTCCTCTATAATTGTGATTATGTCCATTATTCTGCTAAACATATCAGAAGCATATAACGAATAAAAGAGTATTTACTCTAATTTAGACCAGACACTTTGCCATTAAATTGCCCAGCTGCAATTGACTGTAGTAGATCAAATCCCAAATTTTGGGCAAAAAAAAGTAGCATTGCGACGGTTCAGCACATGCTACTTATCAACTTGGCAAGCCGAGAAGAAAATAGGTTCTCGAGCTTAATTCTGTTATTTAGGTGAAAATCTGTCCTTCAGCACCGTTCCCAGCCGTCCTATGACTAGGGCCATCACAATCGCAACGATCAAAAACATCCACATTGGAAATTCCATCATGATCTCCTGTGTTCGCTGTTGGTGACTTAAATGTACCTGCTTATAAAAAAAGCAGCTGAAAAATTGTCAGACAATTCATTGTTTTTACAGAGAAATATGATTTTTTGTCTGACAATTCAAGCAGGGTTAGCGGATAAATCTTTATTTTTAATCAATTTATTTAAAATTTCGGAATGTCATTTGTCGGACAATTAAAGTATTTTTGTAAAAACTTTCAAAGACTTCCATTGTTTAAAAGGCAACTGGTCACACCAGATGAGCAACGGACGTGCTTTTGCATGCTGGAAATACACCACGATATAAGCTTGGTGATCAATCACGTGACTGATCAACACTCGCCGTGTGCCTTGCGCAGCTGCTGTCAGTGACCATTCACGTCCATCCAGATATTCAAACTGCTCAATGTGCGGTGTCTTACGATAAAACAACTGGTAGATGACCACTCCGATGACGCCACAAACCAGCCAAATTATCACAGGCAATAACTGATACAGCAGGAACATTAATACAGCGAAAATAAAAAGCTGAAACACCAGCGCACACTTGCTGCGTTTCAGCTTGAAACAACGATTATCCATGAACGTAAAATTTAAGCTTCTTGATAAAATCTTTTAATTCAGGGCGTGGGGGTTCAGACACTTCCATAAACCAGTCCAGCAGGTCTGGATCTTCCTGTGCAACCAGCTCAGCAAACATCTGTTTTTCGAAGGGATCAGCAGTGAGATAATAGTTTTTCACGTAGGGATCAAAATATACATCGATCTCTTTCAAGCCACGACGCGCGCGATAAATCACTTTGCGCTCTTCTAAGGTGATGTCATCAGTCATCGAATTTTCCCAACTCGTTACAAACCTGAGTAGTTTACCTTAAGCCATTGCTGAATTTCGAGGTATTTCATACAAATGACCAAAAGCATCAGCAGATTCTCCAGATTTGAACATTCAGCTCATTGTTCCCTCGTCTGCTCTATCTTAAGTTAAATAAAACATCACAATAAGGAAATTATAAGATGCATTCGAGCGCGATCCGTCCATTGGCCAGCATGCTGCCACGTCAGCTTTTCAATGATGAACATGAAGCCTTTCGGGAGATGGTCCGTAAATTCTATGAAAAGGAAGTGATTCCTCATACAGAAAAATATGAACAGCAACAGCATATCGATCGTGAGCTCTGGAATAAAGCCGGTGAACTTGGCCTTCTCTGTGCCACGATGCCTGAAGCTTATGGCGGTTCAGGGGTGGATCGTTTATACAGTATGATCCTGATCGAGGAACAGGCCTATGCAGGCAACTCTGCGACAGGATTTTCACTGCACTCCGATATCGTGGCCAATTATATTCTGAACTTTGGCAATGAAACACAAAAGCAGCAATGGCTCCCGAAAATGGCTACAGGTGAAGTGGTCACGGCAATTGCGATGACCGAACCTGGAACTGGCTCCGACCTGCAGGCAGTACGCACTAGTGCTGTATTAGAGGGTGATGAGTATGTGATTAATGGTTCCAAGATATTCATTACCAATGGCTATCTTTGTGATACGGCAATTGCGGTATGTAAGACGGGTCATAGTGAGAAAGGCTCTGCCAATCTTTCTTTGATTATGGTCGAAGCAGATCGTGCAGGATTTAGTAAAGGTAAACCCTTAAATAAAATCGGCATGAAAGGTCAGGATACCTGTGAACTGTTCTTTGACAATGTCCGTGTGCCTAAAGAAAACCTGCTAGGTCAGGAAGGCATGGGTTTTATGATGCTGATGAAAGAACTGGCTTGGGAGCGGTTAATTGTGGCCATCATATGTCAGGCAGGGGCAGAAGCGGCATTCGCACATACGGTAAAATACACCAAAGAACGTCAAGCCTTTGGCAAACCGATCAGCGCTTTTCAAAATACCCGTTTTAAACTGGCAGAACTGCGTACCGAAATTGAAATCTGCCGAGCTTATCTGGACCGTTGTATGCAACTACAGCTTATTCAAAAATTGGGAGTTGATGCCGCCGCAGCTGCTAAATACAAAATTTCTGAACTGTATAGCAAAGTGGTTGACGAATGCCTACAACTGCATGGCGGTTATGGCTATATGCTGGAATATCCGATTGCACGAGCGTACCTGGATAATCGCGCGAACCGCATTTATGCAGGAACCAATGAAATCATGAAGGAACTGATTTCCAGATCACTCTAATTTGAAATATGAAAAAGGAGTACATCAGGTACTCCTTTTATCTATGTCTATACTTAAGACACCAATCTTGGCTTGGCTGGCACAGCACTGGATTTCGATTTGAATTTCAATACTCCATCTTCAAAAGATGCCGTTTTAAGCTCTTTACGGTCTGCCAAGTAGTTATTAGATACTTTCCAAGGTGCATGCTTACCCTGTTTCGGCATCACATCTGCGGCACGGGCAATATAGCCTGAAGTTAAACTACCCATCACCGTATCTTCAAGTAATTCCGTTGCATCCCCTTCTGGACTCACTTCATCATAACCATGCTGATCCATATAATTGAGCAGACGGCAGATATATTCTGCGGCAATATCCACTTTCAAGGTCCAGGAAGCATTGATATAACCAATAATCAGCGCCATATTTGGCACATCACTGAGCATGACCCCTTGATACAGCATATGCTTCGACGTATCCAAAGGCTTGCCATCCATCGTGGCCTGAATACCACCCAGAATCTGAATATTTAAACCAGTAGCAGACACAATAATATCCGCATCCAGATATTTACCTGATTTCAGCTGTATCCCAGTTTCAGTAAATTTCTCGATATGATCTGTTTCTACAGATGCATGACCTTCACGCAGGATTTTGAATAAATCCCCATCTGGCACTACACATAGGCGCTGATCCCAAGGTTCATAATTCGGGGTAAAGTGTTTCATATCCACTTTCCCTTTCAACTGAAACTGTACAGATTTCAATAATAATGTTTTCAGTAGTTTTGGCTGTTTTTGTGCAAGTGCGTAGATACCACGCTGCATGCCGATATTACGCGCACGGGTCAGCTTATAGGCCACGTCTTCTGGCAATAATTTACGCATTTTTGAGTAAATCATGTCGATCGAAGGAACTGAAGCGATATAGGTTGGAGAGCGCTGTAACATGGTCACATGCCCTGCACCGCCTTTCACCATAGCTGGAACTAGGGTAATCGCTGTCGCACCACTGCCAATAATCACTACTTTTTTTCCGCTATAGTCCAGATTTTCAGGCCAATGCTGCGGGTGAATGAATGTACCTTTGAATGCATCCTGATTCGGGAATTCCGGCTGGAAGCCTTGATCATAATTGTAGTAACCCGTACAGCCAAGAACAAAGTTAGCGATCCAGGTCTGCTTTTTGCCCTGAGCGTTTTCAGCTACGACTGACCATTTACGTGTCGCTGAATCATAATTGGCACTAACGACGCGATGTTGAAAATGAATTTTTGAGCTCAAGTTAAATTCCTGAACCACTTCTGCAAGATAATTTTTAATTGCCGAGCCGGAAGCCAATACACTTTCTTTTTTCCACGGCTTAAAGTTGAAACCAAAAGTCGACATATCCGAATCTGAACGGATGCCAGGATATTTAAACAGGTCCCACGTACCGCCAAAGCTTTCGCGACGTTCAATAATTTCGAATGAGCGTTGAGGACTATGTTTAGAAAGATGGGCCGCCAGACCAATTCCCGAGATCCCCGCGCCTACAATTAAAATATCAACTTGCTTTTCCATATTCTTCTTTTACCTGAGCATTGTCATATATTTTATTAAATCACAAAATTGACAATACACAATGTCAAGTTTGAATAAAAGTGATTATTTTCTTATCTTTTCAGGACAAATTTCTAAACTGCCTGATAATGGGTAAATGCAAGACAATAAAAAAGGCCGGTTTATTCAACCGACCTTTTCGAACAACGTTTGCTGCTCTACACGAAATTAGTTAACTTCGCGATCTACTAGCTCAACGTAAGCCATCGGTGCAGCATCACCTGCACGGAAGCCCGCTTTAAGAACACGTAGATAACCGCCGTTACGCTCTTTGTAACGAGGGCCAAGAACGGTAAATAATTTACCAACAGTTGCAGCTGAACGAGTACGAGCAAACGCCAAACGACGGTTTGCTACTGTATCGACTTTAGCTAAAGTGATTAAAGGCTCAGCAACACGACGTAATTCTTTTGCTTTAGGCACAGTTGTTTTGATCAACTCGTGCTCGAACAAAGAGTTAGCCATGTTTTGGAACATCGCTTTACGATGACTGCTTGTACGGCCTAATTTCACACCACTATTACGATGACGCATGGTGATAGTCCTACTTAATTAACGGCTACGATAGGCGAAACGATCGTCCATACGGAGACTAGCTGGTGGCCAGTTCTCTAAACGCATGCCGAGTTGTAAGCCTTTGGAAGCCAGAACATCTTTGATCTCAGTAAGCGATTTTTTACCAAGGTTAGGAGTTTTAAGTAACTCAACCTCAGTACGCTGTACAAGATCACCAATGTAGTAAATGTTTTCTGCTTTCAAACAGTTAGCAGAACGAACAGTTAGCTCTAGATCATCTACTGGACGAAGCAAAATTGGATCAACTTCTTCACGAGGTTCTTGAGCCACAGGAGCTTGATCTTTCTGAAGATCAACAAAGATTGCAATTTGTTGTTGCAAGATTGTTGCCGCTTTGCGGATTGCTTCTTCAGGATCAACTGTACCGTTGGTTTCAAGATCAATGACCAGTTTATCAAGGTCAGTACGTTGTTCTACACGAGCGTTTTCCACTGTGTAAGACACACGTTTGATCGGGCTGTAAGATGCATCTAACTGTAAGCGACCCACTGGGCGAGTCTCGCCTTCTGGGAAACGTGAGTCAGAAGTCTCGTAGCCACGGCCTTGAGCCACTTTCAGGCGCATCTTAAGATTGCCTGATGCACTTAATGTGCCGATCAAGTGTTCAGGGTTAACCACTTCAACATTATGAGGTAAACGAAGGTCAGCCGCAGTTACGTCGTCTGGACCTTGTTTCTCTAATGTTAAATAAGCTTCATTTTGATCGAACAGCTTAATAGACAATCCTTTTAGGTTCAGCAAGAGCTCGACGATGTCCTGCTGCAAGCCTTCCAAAGTACTGTACTCGTGCTCAACACCTTCAATCTCAACTTCTACCACAGCAGCGCCAGGTAAAGAAGAAAGAAGGATGCGACGTAAAGCATTGCCCAGAGTATGACCAAAGCCACGCTCTAAGGGTTCTAGAATAACTTTTGCCGAGGTCCCGCTTGCCGCTTCGACCTTGATCGCTTGCGGAGTTAGAAACTCATTTGCAGTACGCGTCATATTGCTACCTCAAGGATTATTTAGAATACAATTCTACAATCAAGCTTTCGTTGATTTCAGCAGGTAAATCAGAACGATCCGGTGCAGCTTTGAACGTACCTTCTAGTTTAGAATGATCTACTTCCATCCAAGAAGGAATGCCACGTTGAGCAGCTAATTCAATTGCGTTTTTGATACGTAATTGTTGTTTAGCGCCTTCGTGAACTGCAATCACGTCACCAGCTTTAACTTGGATAGACGCGATGTTAACGCGGCGGCCATTTAAAGTGATTGAACGGTGAGATACTAACTGACGAGCTTCTGCACGTGTAGAACCAAAACCCATGCGATAAACAACGTTATCAAGACGGCTTTCGAGCAATTTCAACAGGTTTTCACCAGTTGCGCCTTTAACACGAGCTGCTTCTTTATAGTAGTTACTAAATTGACGCTCTAAAACACCGTACATACGACGTACTTTTTGTTTTTCACGTAATTGTAGTGAGTACTCAGATTGTTTACCGCCACGAGCTCCACCATGTTGACCAGGAGCTTTAGCGTGTTTTTTAGTTTTGACGTCAAATGGTTTAACGCCAGATTTTAATTGCAGGTCTGTCCCTTCGCGGCGAGAGAGTTTGCATTTTGGACCAATATAACGAGCCATGAATGTTTCTCCTTACACGCGACGTTTTTTAGGTGGACGGCAACCGTTGTGAGGGATTGGAGTCACATCGGTAATGCTGTTAATTTTATAACCCACTGCACCTAATGCACGAACCGCAGACTCACGACCTGGACCAGGACCTTTCACAAGGACGTCCAAGTTTTTCAAACCGTAATCTAAAGCAGCTTTACCAGCAACTTCAGCAGCTACCTGAGCAGCAAACGGAGTTGATTTACGTGATCCACGGAAGCCTTGTCCACCTGAAGTGGCCCAAGCCAGTGCATTACCTTGACGATCGGTAATAGTCACAATGGTGTTATTAAAAGAAGCGTGAATGTGTGCAACACCTTCAGAGACGGTACGAGTGACCTTCTTGCGTGTGCGAGTATCTTTAGCCATCTTTTAGCTTCCAGAAATCTTACTTTTTAATCGGTTTGCGCGGACCTTTACGGGTACGTGCGTTAGTTTTGGTGCGTTGACCACGGACAGGCAAGCTGCGACGATGACGAAGACCGCGGTAGCAGCCTAAATCCATTAAACGTTTAATGTTCATGGAAATTTCGCGACGTAAATCACCTTCGGTCGGAACCTTGGCAATTTCTGCACGAATCGCATCAAGCTGAGCGTCATCTAATTCACGGATCTTAGTAGTAGTTGGGATACCCGCAGCAGCTAAGATTGACTTAGCAGTGTGGCGACCAATACCAAAGATGTACGTTAGAGAGATAACAGCATGCTTGTTATCCGGAATGTTTACACCGGCAATACGAGCCATTCAATTTTCTCCAAAAAGGCAGTAGAGATAATCAACCGCCCCACAAAAATCTTGAGGGGCGGATAATAACCCAATTCGCCTACTGAAATCAACAGGTCTTGATCAGATTAACCTTGACGCTGCTTATGACGAGGTTCTGCGCTACAAATTACGCGGATAACCCCATTACGACGGATAACTTTACAGCTACCACAAATTTTCTTTACAGAAGCTTGTACTTTCATGATGAAACCTCTAAGTGCGCTTATCCCTTAGGATGAGCAGTCGTTTTTCTCATTAACGTTTGATTGTCATACTGGTGCGAGGTGAGATGTGCTTGAAGCTGAGCCATAAAGTCCATCACCACCACTACCACGATCAGCAACGATGTTCCGCCCAAGCTAAATGGAATACCAAAAGAGCTTTGCAGAATCATCGGCATTAAACAGATGACAGTGATGTATATCGCGCCGATAAAGGTCAAACGATTGAGAATATGATCTAAGTAACGAGCAGTTTGCTCACCTGGACGAATACCAGGCACGTAAGCTCCGCTGCGTTTCAAGTTCTCTGACACTTCTTTAGGACTAAATACCAGTGCTGTATAGAAGTAACAGAAAAAGATAATTAACGCACCAAAGAGCACCAAATACAACGGCTGACCAGGCGATAACACCAATGCCAAGTCTTGTAGACTACGCTTGATAATTCCTGCACTTGGATCCGAACTACCAACCCACTGACCTAAGCTCGCTGGGAACAAAAGTAAAGAGCTGGCAAAAATTGCCGGAATTACACCCGCCATATTAATTTTTAATGGCAAGTGCGTTTGCTGTGCAGTAAATACACGACGTCCCTGCTGCTTTTGAGCATAGTTCACCGGAATACGACGTTGCGCCTTCTCGATAAACACAATCGCTGCAAGTACAGCAATCGATAACAGACCAAAAATTGCTAATCCAATTAGACTAGACTGGCCATTATCAACTGAAGTTAGAGACTGCATAACTAAAGTCGGCAATCCTGCAACGATACCTGCGAAGATGATCATGGAAATACCATTGCCCACCCCACGCTCGGTAATCTGTTCACCCAGCCACATCAAGAACATGGTCCCCGCAACCAAAGAGGTTACCGCAGGAACATAAAAAGCCAGACCAGAGGTCAGGGTAATTCCCTGGCTGATCAGGCCAGCACACATACCAATTGCTTGCACAAGTGCAAGGAATAGCGTGCCTTGTCGTGTGTATTGGTTAATCTTACGTTTGCCCTGCTCGCCTTCTTTTTTCAAAGCTTCGAGCGATGGAACCACTGTAGACATTAACTGCACGATAATCGA
>NZ_DFDO01000159.1:741-2964 GCF_002367915.1 Acinetobacter sp. UBA3025 | reverse complement strand
TTGTTTGAAAGAAGAACTTTAAAAGCTTTATTTTCACCCGATAAAATACCCATAAAACAAGAGGAAGCTCAAATGAGCTTCCTCTTGTGAAAAATTGTGGGACAGCAATGATCTTTCGATTCCTTTTTTTATTGCTGAGCAGTTTAGCGCTGCTGGATGACTTTTTTACTTTACAGCTCTTCCATTTCAGCAGGGCTTAAATACTGGCTCAAGATGGCGTCGGTATCTTCACCCAGACACGGTGGTGCTTTTTTATATTCTACCGGGGTCTTGGAAAGTTTAATCGGCGAACCAATCGAGGTGTAATCGTCACGTAGAGTATGCGGCATCTGAATGACCATTTCACGCGCCAGAACCTGTTCTTCTTCCAAAGCCTGTTTCAGGTTATTGATCATGCCCACTGGGACTTTGACTGCATGAATAAGATCTACCCAGTGTTTTGCCGGTTGAGAGTAGAAATGAGCCTGTAAGAGAGTGGTGAGTTCTTCACGATGTGTAACACGTCCTGAATTTTTCAAGAAGCGCGGATCTTCTGCCACGTTATTCAAACCCACGGCCTGACACAGCGCTTGAAATTGCAGGTCATTCCCACAGGCAATAATGAACTCACCTTCCTGTGCTTTAAACACCTGATAAGGCACAATATTGGCATGGGCATTTCCGAAGCGGCCAGGGACTTTACCTGAGGTCAGATAATTCATGGCTAGAACAGAGAGGGAAGCGACCTGGGTATCCAGCAGTGCCATATCAATATGCTGACCTTCACCAGTTTTGTCACGGGACAATAAAGCAGCTTGAATCGCAATTGCAGCATATAAGCCAGTGGCCAGATCAGCAAAGGCTAGACCTGCTTTTTGCGGACCACCCCCTGGAAGGTCATCACGTTCCCCCGTAACACTCATCATGCCACCCATACCCTGAACAATGAAGTCATAGCCAGGTTCTTGAGCACGAGGACCATTTTGTCCAAAGCCGGTAATGGAACAGTACACCAGCCGCGGATTTATCTGGCTCAGACTCTCATAGTCCAGACCATATCTTTTCAACGAACCTGTTTTATAGTTCTCAATGACTACATCGCTTTGTTCTGCGAGTTTCTTGATAATGCGTTGACCTTCCGGAGTAGATAAATCTATGGCAACTGAATGTTTACCGCGATTGGCTGAAAGATAATAAGCCGATTCATGGGTATCTTCCTGCTGATTATTTTTAAGCCAAGGTGGTCCCCAGATTCGTGTGTCATCTCCATGATCAGGCTTTTCAATTTTAATCACTTCTGCACCTAAGTCCGCCAAAATCCGGCTTAAATCCAGTACACGAAAGCCTGTTAAAGCACCCATCGTTACGCTCCTTGTTCGATGTTATTTAGATTGCATGTCGTTTTTAATAATCGCTTTAAAGCTATAGGAAAATGGAAAAACAATCAACTTTATGATACTTAATTTCGTCTAACAAAATAAAACATCTAAAATGATTGAAAAATCATCCTAACTTCTTTAGCCTGATGAAGAGAATAAATACGATTCAAAAATAACAGGAGAGGGAAAAGTCTCGGGAAAGAGACTATAAGAACAGGAGTAAGTACTGTGCTTTGAAAACGGATCGCGCTTAAAGCGCATGCAGACAGAAGTGTGCATACACAAGATCAGAATGAAAAAACCTAAGGATAGGAATAGAGATTTAAATATGACGGAATTAGTAAGAGAGCAAGTTTTAGAAAGACAACTCGCAAAGATAAAACCCACTACCAAACGAACCCAGCAGATTGCCTTTGTATTTGCCTTTTTGGCACTCTTGGTCGATGGCGCAGACATGCTACTGCTATCCTTCAGCTTAAACAGCCTAAAAGCAGAATTTGGTTTAAGTAATTTACAAGCCGGTACCTTGGGCAGTTTTACACTGGCGGGTATGGCGATCGGTGGTTTTATTGGTGGCTGGGCTTGTGACCGTTTAGGCCGGGTACGTACAGTCGTTATTTCAATTCTGATCTTTTCAGTATTAACTGCAGCCTTGGGCTTTACCCAAAACTATGAACAGTTCGCCGTACTACGTTTCCTGTCTGCGTTTGGGATCGGGTCTTTATATATTGCAGCCAGTACCCTGATGGCTGAATATGTACCAACAAAATACCGGACTACAATTCTCGGCACCTTACAGGCAGGATGGACAGTGGGTTATATCGTAGCTACTGTATTGGCAGGTTGGATTATTCCTGAATATGGC
>NZ_DFDO01000159.1:0-662 GCF_002367915.1 Acinetobacter sp. UBA3025 | reverse complement strand
TTCCTGAATATGGCTGGCGTACACTGTTTTTTGTCGCGATTATCCCATCCGTTATGGCGATTTTTATCCAGAAACTGGTTCCTGAACCAGAATCGTGGCAGCGTGCCAGATTACTGCGTTTATATGCACCCGCTGAAGAAACCACCAAACAGCCTGTTAAGAAAAGTACCGTCAAAGAAATCTTTGCAGATCCTGCGAATCGCAAGATGTTTATTTTATGGATTTTTACGGCTGGGTTCCTGCAGTTTAGCTATTACGGTGTAAATAACTGGATGCCAGCTTATCTAGAATCTGAATTACACATGAACTTTAAATCAATGGCGGGCTATATGCTCGGGACTTATGTCGCCATGATTTTTGGTAAAGTTCTGGCCGGTTTTGCTGCAGACCGTTTAGGTCGACGCGCCGTTTTCTCATTTGGCGCGATTGGTACGGCGATTTTCTTACCCGTAATTGTGCTGTTCAACACCCCCGATAATATTGCCTATCTGCTGATTTTCTTTGGTTTCCTATATGGTATTCCGTATGCGATTAATGCTACATACATGACAGAAAGCTTTGCGACGTCAATCCGCGGTACAGCCGTCGGTGGTGCCTATAATGCAGGACGTATCGGCGCCATGTTTGCACCTGCAATTATTGGCGCAGCAGCGAGTGGTGGT
>NZ_DFDO01000050.1:0-11086 GCF_002367915.1 Acinetobacter sp. UBA3025 | reverse complement strand
TATTTCTTCATTGTGTGCTTTCCAATTGCGAGTTGAAAAAGTCTAATGATTCTATGAATACACCTAACTTTTTCAACTAACTACAAATGTGTTGCACTTGGGATTTGAATCTGCGAAATAAAAAAGCCTGCTTTCGCAGGCTTTTTTATTTAAATATGGCAATTAACCACGTTTAAATTTTTTCTCGGCTTTCTTGAATTTCTGTACATAACGACGGCGACGCGCAGCAGTACGTTCGTCCAGTTGTGACTTGCGACCTTCAAACGGGTTCTCTGAGGTTTTAAATTCAATTTTTACTGGTGTACCTTCAAGTTTGTACACTTTACGGAATACGTTTTCCAGGTAACGGCGATAGTCCGCAGGTGTCTTATCTACTTTATTACCATGAACCACGATAGTCGGTGGATTCTGTCCGCCCATATGCGCATAACGCATCTTGATGCGACGACCTTGTACAGTAGGTGGTTGGTGCGCTTCAGTGGCATCATTCAGGATCTGGGTCAGCTTCGCTGGTGATACTTTCAGATGTGAAGAATCATAAGCACGGTGAATCGATGGATACATCTCACCGACCCCTGTACCATGTAGCGCAGAAATCAGGTGGATTTTCGCCCAAGGAATAAAGTCAAAACGACGTTCCACATCCAGCTTACATTGTTTACGATCATATTCAGACATGTTGTCCCATTTATTGATCGCAATCACCATGGCACGGCCAGCTTCCAGTGCATAACCGATCAGGTGCAAGTCCTGCTCTACAATGCCTTCACGGGCATCAACAACAACCACAACTACGTGCGCATCTTTCATCGCCTGCAAGGTTTTCACGATTGAGAATTTCTCAATCATTTCATCAACTTTACCTTTACGGCGTACCCCAGCGGTATCAATCAGGGTGTACTGACGACCATCACGCTCAAAAGGAATATAGATTGAGTCACGCGTCGTTCCTGGCTGGTCAAACGCTACAACACGCTCTTCACCCAATAGACGGTTAACTAACGTTGATTTACCTACATTTGGACGACCAATAATTGCAAGGCGCAGACCAGTATTCTTGTCATGTTCTTCCGGACTTTCATCTTCAGGCACATCTTCAAGTACTTCTTCCAGCATTTGCTGTACGCCACGGCCGTGGCTAGCAGCCACTTGCATAGGCTCGCCCATACCGAGTTTATAAAACTCGACCAGAGCAGCTTCAGCATGTACGCCATCAACTTTGTTAGCTACAAGGAAAACTTTCTTGCCCAAAGTACGCAGTTCACGAGCAATCTGTTCATCAGATGCCAGAAGTCCGGCACGTGCATCGACCACAAAAATGATCATGTCGGCTTCATGAATCGCGGTTTTAGACTGCTCAGCCATGTAGGAGTCAATACCACCTTCATTTTCACCGATACCACCAGTATCCACGACAATGAAAGATTTGTTTTGATAGATCGCATCACCATATTTACGGTCGCGTGTCAGACCTGCAAAGTCTGCTACCAATGCGTCACGGCTCTTGGTTATCTGGTTAAACAGAGTTGATTTTCCGACGTTCGGACGACCAATGAGCGCAATTACGGGTTTCATAGATTAACCTTTATTCAATATCAGGCTGTCTAAAAATGGCCTGAACATCAGAAAGTTTTGGAAGAAAAAGGGAATAGAATTAAAGCCTAAAATAAATAAAAACACGGGGCATTGAATATTCAATCACCCCGCGTAAAAAATACGGTTGGCTTATTTTAGCATAAGCCAAACAAAAATTAACGATTCTGCCAGATGCTTAATGCACCCTTGCGAGTCGAAACATAGAGCTGGTTGTCAATTACGCGTAAATGACGCACTTCACCAGAAGTTTTAGCACGACCAATAATCTGTCCTGTTGATGGATCTAACAGGTGCAGTACTCCGTCCAGATCACCTACGACAAGTTCAGTTCCGAGCATTACCGGATTGCTCAGCTGACGATTCAACAACTGGTCATTTTCCCATAAAGGCTGGCCAGTGGTAATTCCATAAGCGCTGATTTTACCATCGGTTTGGGCAACAAACACGCCATTACCAACCACTTCCGGTCGCTGGATACTGCTAGCATCTTCACTCCAGATTACCTGTTGTGAAGCCAGATCAAATACAGTCACCTGACCTTGATAGCTAGTGGTCACAATAAACTGACCTGCTACGACAGGATCACCGTCAATATCGATCAAACGCTGAATGTCAGAACGACCATCAGAAATCGCAACACGGCGCTGCAATTTAGGCACACCACTTAGGGCATCGATTGCATAAATATAAGCATTTGAAGTCGCAATCAATACATTACGTGCATCTAAAGGCACCGGAGCCGCCATGCCACGCAGGCTAAACTGGACATTCGGTAAATCGTAGGTCCATACCTGAGTGCCTGAAGCCACTTCGTGGGCATATACAGTACCATCATTAGTAACAGTAATTACGCGACCTGCATGAACCAGTGAAGGCGCCAAAATGGCACCAGTCAATTGTGCAGTCCAGCGTTGTTCGCCAGTCTGCTGATCTAGTGCGATCAGTTGGCCTTTGTTGCTGCCAACCACCACGATCCCATCAGCGGCTTCAACGCCAGAGCTTAAAGTATCTTTGCTGACTTTTTTCTGCCACAGGCGCTGCTTGCCATTAAAAGCAGTGACTTCACCCTTAGGGTCGATCGCAAATACGACTCCGTTATCCGTATCCAGACGTAAACGTAGCGGATCAGCCTTCTCTGTTGAAGAAACACTGGTCGAAAATACAGGAACAAGTGTTTTAGTCTGACTGATTTTTGGAAGTGGATTCGGTTTTACTTCTGGTACTTTATTGGTCTTACCCGCACAGCCAGCGAGTGCAAGGGTTAAAACAGTTAAAGCACAGGTGATTTTATATGTTCTGTTCATTCAGCTTCTTCCACTTGTGTTTCTATAATTGGGCGTTCGATTTCCGGGTCATCGACCAACACGCCTACGCTTTCGAGCTTAATTTGTAAAATTTGACGTTCTTCTTTACGTTCAATCAAAGCATCCCATGCACTTTGATATACTTTTTTGGCATTTTCAATATCATTTTTGGCAACATAGATATCGCCACGTGCTTCATCAGCGGTTGCTTTAAATGCAGGTTCAGTCACTGCATCTAAAGTTTTCAGGGCTGCATCATATTTTTTCTGTGCTAATTGTGCATAAGCCAGACGCAATTTAACGACCTGAACCAAGCCTTTATCATCAACTTTAGAGTTTTCAACTTTTTGTAGTGCTTTCTCAGCAGCAGCATAATCCTGCTTGTCATAAGCCAGTTTCGCCATGACCAACTGGGTTTGAATCGCTTGGGCTGAATCCGGTGCTTCTTTAACAATTTTGTCTGCAGTTTCAGACAGCTTGGCAAAAGCATCACCGTCAGCGGCCTGCGCTTCATCCATCAGTTGCTGAACCTTGGCAGTCTGCATTTGCGATTCTGCCAAGTTTTTCTTCTGCCAATATTCCCATCCGAAAAAGGCAATCAGCGCAACCAGAATCCCGATAATGATCGAAGAACCATATTTCTTCGTGAAGGATTTTAAACTTTCAAGTTGTTCATCATCAGTCATTGCACTCATGCGATTACCTTTTTCCTAATGTTTTATCGATTATTTTGAAGAAATTTTAGTACTGAAAAATGCGACAAAGTCAGCAAATGGCACAGTAGATTGCTCTGCAGTCGCCAGCTCTTTCACCGTAAAGCTTTGTGCTTCAAGTTCACGCTCACCGATAATGGCTGCATATAAAGCACCGGCCTGATCGGCTTTTTTCATTTGCGATTTCATTGAACCTTGAGAGCCGACTTTCAGACGAATATTACTGCCTGCAGCTTCCAATTGATCACGAATCTGTTCAGCCAATACCAGTGCTTTACCTTGAGAAGCAGGATCGGCAACTAGGAATACTTCGCAATCACGTACTGGAGTATTGTCTTCAACCTGTTCCAGTAGAAGCAATAATCGCTCCATCCCCATCGCGAAACCGACGGCAGGTACAGATTGATCTGCCTTGCCTTTCAATTGACCGACCAAGCCGTCATAACGACCACCAGCACACACAGTACCTTGCGAACCTAAGTGAGTAGTGGTCCATTCAAATACGGTTTTGTTATAGTAGTCCAGACCACGTACCAGTTTCTGATTGATGACGAAGCTAATACCGGCATCTGACAAATACTGTTGTAACTGGTTAAAGTGTGCCAGTGTTTCTTCACCCATAAAGTCGTGAAGTTTTGGCGCATTTTCTAGGATGCTTTGAGTTTTGGCATCTTTGGAATCCAGAATACGCAGCGGATTAGTCGTCAGACGACGTTGAGAATCTTCATCCAGATCCGCTTTATGCGCTTGCAGGAACTCTACCAGTGCCGCACGATACGCTGCACGCTCATCAGACTCACCCAATGTATTCAGTTCAAGTTGAACCTTGTCAGCCACGCCCATACGTTTCCATAGACGTGCTGTCATCAGGATCAGTTCTGCATCCTGATCAGGCGTTGCCACACCAAATGTTTCCACGCCAAACTGGTGGAACTGACGATAACGGCCTTTTTGCGGTTTTTCATAACGGAACATCGGTCCGATATACCAGACTTTCGGGGTCGCACCACGAAGCAGGTTATGTTCCAGCATCGCACGTACACAGCCCGCTGTTCCTTCAGGACGTAGCGTTAAAGATTCAGGCGGATTACCTTTGTCCAGAAAGGTGTACATTTCTTTTTCAACGATATCTGTGGCATCACCGATCGAACGTTTAAACAGATTGGTCTGTTCAACCATCGGCAAACGGATCTGTTGATAGCCATAGGCATCCATCAGACCTGACAGATGCTGTTCAAGACGTCTCCAAGCTGGGGTTTGCGTTGGGAGAATGTCATTAAAACCTTTGATTGCGACGATTGAACTCATGATCTACTCAGAAAAACTTGTGCGAATAATTTCTTTTGATTTGGCTTCTTCAAGCTCGGAAACACGTTGACGAACCATTGATTCGATTTCATCAACCAGTTGATTGGTATCGATTAAATGGCTCTTTTCACCATTACGATACACCAGTGAGCGCGGACTTGCACCTACTACACCAATATCGGCTTCTTTGGCCTCGCCCGGACCATTCACTTTACAGCCAATCACAGACACATCCATCGGCACGCGAACATCTTCCAGACGCTCTTCCAGGGTCTGCATCACTTTAATCACGTTAAATTCCTGACGTGAACAGCTTGGGCAGGCAATGAAATTAATTCCGTTAGAACGAAGACCCAGCGATTTCAGGATATCAAAACCGATCTTGATTTCTTCTTCAGGCTCAGCTGCCAGAGAAATACGCATGGTATCGCCAATGCCTTCCATCAGTAGACCACCCAAAGCAATCGCTGATTTTACTGAACCGGTACGGTATACGCCTGCTTCAGTCACACCGAGATGCAATGGATTATCAATCTGTTTAGACAGCAGACGATAAGCATCCATAGTCAAAAACACATTTGATGCTTTAACCGATACTTTGAATTCATGGAAATTCAGACGATCTAGAATGTCGATATGACGCATTGCAGATTCTAGCAATGCTTCACCTGTTGGCTCGCCATATTTTTTCTGGATATCTTTTTCCAGTGAACCGGCATTGACACCAATCCGCATGGAAATATCGTTATGACGTGCTGCTGCCACGACTTCACGAATCTTGGCTTCTGAACCGATATTCCCCGGGTTAATACGCAGACAGTCTGCACCCAGATCAGCAACAGCCAGCGCAATTTTATAGTCGAAGTGAATATCTGCGACCAGTGGTACGTCAACTTGCTTACGAATTTCACCAAATGCGGCCGCTGCTTCCATACTTGGAACAGAGACACGCATGATGTCTGCGCCTGCATCCACACAACGCTGAATTTGTGCAACAGTTGCTGCGACATCGCAGGTTTCAGTATTGGTCATTGACTGAACAGTGATCGGTGCATCACCACCGACATAGACAGAACCGACACGGATTTTACGTGTTGGACGGCGCTGAATTGGATTTACGATCATGATTTCGCCCTATCTGCTCACCATTAACGAGATAAACGGAAATCTGCTTTTCCGTTAACCGTATAAGGTGACAATGAAATACTTTCATTATTTAAACTGAGTGATACTGCTGTCGCATCATCCAGTCGGATCTGGAATGGCGCTTCACCGTTCAGCTCTAAAGTAGATGCCTGACGGCCAGTAGCCAGCACGTTACCGCCTGCATCTACAATATGCACAGAAGTCGGACGGCTAAAATCAAGCTTAAGCTGATCACCGGACATGGCAGCACCGGCATCCAGATTTAAAATCTCAACATCAGAAGAGGTGTCCGCAACTTCGGCACTATTCTCGCTGCTCTCTGACCAGTTCTGGATCATGGCGACCAGTGCACCCAAGATCAGTACCACAACCAGTGCAATCAGGCCACGCTTTAACCATTTGCGGTTACGATCACGCTTTGAACCTGGCAATTTACCCATGATCTTGATTGGAGAATCTTTCAGGGCGTGCGTTGCAACCATACCGGTATCATTGGCATAAATTTCATCAAAACGCTGAATCAGGCTAGAAGCATCGACACCGAGATATTTGGCATAGGTGCGGTAATAGCCCTTGATAAAGGTCGCTTCAGGCAAAGATTTATAATCATCCTTTTCCAAGGCACTCAGGGTCTTTACCGGAATATTGAGTTCTTTGGCAACGTCTTCAAGCTCACGTTGCTGATTAATACGAATCTTGCGTAAGTACTCACCTGGACGCTGAACATTTCCTAACGCGTTTGGAGCTACGCTCGAATTATTCGAATCTGAATTAGGATTTACTTCCATACGGCCTCAGTACTGTACTGTAATTGCAAATAACGTTGGTATTCCGGGCTTTCAGGGAACAATGCACGTAATTGATTTACCAATACCTGCATGCCTAACTGATCGCCACTGGCACGCGCAGTGCGAATGCCAATCCAGAGCGCACGGGCACTCTGGTTTTTCTGCCCCACGCCACGTACAAACTGTTCATACATTTGAGTCGCGGCCGGGAACTGCTGGTTCAGATAAAAAATTTCTGCCAACTCTAACATTGATATATACGAAGCGCGATTAGCCTGTAGTGCCTGTTTGAATGATTTTTCAGCATTCACCAAATCACCCTGTTTCAGGTAAATCCGTCCCATATTTTCAAGGGCACGAAATCGCTGGTCATAACCTAAAGTTGCGCCGGCAATTTCGAACTGCTCGATCGCATCTTTATAGCGCTCAAGCTGATATAAATAGGTGCCGTAGTTATTTCGTGCCTGGGCATTTTTTGGATCTGCCGAAATTGCACGCTTGAAATAACCTTCGGCCTTTTCAAGATTAGGTTTGCTGCCTTCCTGCTGAAGCAGCACGCCCATCATCATATTGGCTTGCGAATCACGCGGATTAGTTTCCAGTGCCTGATCCAGCGCACGTTTAGCTGAATCCAGATCACCGTTTTTAAGATATTCAACCGCCAACTGAGTACGAACCTTGGTGGCTTTTTCCGGGTCCTTCTGACCCAGATCTGGCGTTTGACACGCAGTTAAAACCAAAGACCCACATACTACTGAAACCAAAGCAAGTTTAGATGTCAGATTACTCAATTGGCGACCTCTTGTTATCCTTGTGAGCGCATAATCTCGTTGGACTGCGCAATTTTCTTTTTCCACTGTTCCGCACGACGGGTACGGTCAGCGACTTGTCCTACCAGTTGTCCACACGCAGCGTCGATATCATCACCACGTGTCTGACGAATCGTACACACAAAACCGGCATCAGACAAAGTTTTTTGGAAAGAAATAATCCGGTTACGGCTTGAACGGCCATATGGCGCATGCGGGAACGGGTTAAATGGAATCAGGTTAATCTTGCTTGGCAGATCTTTGAGCAGCTTGATCATCTGCTGGGCATGTTCAGGCTTGTCATTTACGCCATCCAGCATTACGTATTCGATGGTTACGTGCTTACGCGCACTTTCATTACCATCTTTAGTGATATAACGCTGACAAGCGGCAATAAGCTGCTCTAGCGGATATTTTTTATTGATTGGCACCAGTTCATTACGCAGTTCATCATTGGTTGCGTGTAATGAGATCGCCAAAGCCACATCAATATCTTGTGCCAACTGGTCAATTTTCGGCACGACACCAGACGTTGAAAGCGTCACGCGGCGTTTAGACATGCCATAAGCAAAATCGTCCAGCATAATGCGCATAGAATTTAATACAGCGTCATAGTTCAGCAATGGCTCGCCCATACCCATCATCACCACGTTGGTCACTGAACGCTCACGCTCAGCCACAGGCACTTCTTCCATATAGGAATAGTTGGCCATCCACAACTGACCGATGATTTCAGCTTGAGTCAGGTCACGCTGGAAACCTTGCTTACCGGTTGAACAGAATGAACAGTCCAGAGCACAGCCCACTTGTGAAGAAATACACAGGGTCTTACGTGAGCCAGTTTTGTCTTCTGCGGGAATCAGGACAGTTTCAACCAGAGAGCCGTCACCATCACCGACACGGAACACCCATTTACGGGTACCGTCTTTGGAATAGTTTTTATGCACCACTTCTGGCGCTTTAATTTCACAAATCTTTTCCAGTTTTTCACGCAGCTTGCCCGAGATATTGGTCATCTCGGCAAAATCAGTCACGAAATACTGATGAATCCATTTCATCACCTGACCGGCACGGAACTTCTTCTCGCCCATATCTTCGAAGAATTTTTCCATTTGCGGACGTGACATGCCTAGTAAGTTCACTTTTTCCACAGAATTTTGCTGTGCAGGAGTGGACGGAGATTGTTGCTGTCCATCAGAAACTGCTGATGTAGCGACCACTTCAGTACTCATGTGTATACCTAAACCATGTCTAAAGATGAAAGGAGAAGCTCAATATCTGAGCAAAGAATTATTCAGAGAATAAAAAAACCAGATAAGTATAATAACACTTATCTGGTTTGAATACTGCGTATTAACGAGTACGTGGAGCAATCTCAGTTTGCGCGAAGAAGTAGTTAATTTCGCGGTCAGCAGATGCTACAGAGTCAGAACCGTGAGCAGCGTTTTCGTCGATGCTTACAGCGAAGTCTGCACGGATTGTACCAGGAGCAGCTTCTTTAGGGTTAGTCGCGCCAAGGATGTCACGGTGAGCAAGAACAGCGTTTTCGCCTTCAAGAACTGAAACAACAACTGGACCAGAAGTCATGAATGCAACTAGGTCACCGAAGAAACCACGTTCTTTGTGCTCAGCGTAGAAGCCTTCAGCTTCAGCTTGAGTCAGGTGTTTCATTTTAGTCGCAACGATTTTAAGACCTGCTTTTTCGAAACGAGCAAAGATGTCACCGATGTGGTTTTTAGCAACTGCGTCTGGTTTTACGATAGATAATGTACGTTCAATAGCCATGATTGGCTCCTTAAGTCAATTGTTGACATGAAAATTTGCCGCATTATACCGAATAATGGACTTTTTTCTGCCTTTAAACTGTAAAAAAATTGCTTTTTTCAAACTGGCAATTAACGTGCTTCGTCAATCCATGCCATTTGAATGGCTTCCAGAAGCCCTTCGGTTGATTTGGTTGGATCGTCTTCAAAATCAGGAAGTGCACATACCCAGGCATGCAGGTCGGTAAAGCGAACCCATTGCGGATCCACGTCTGGATGCGCTTCATACAATTCAATCGCGATATCGAGGGTATCTGTCCAACGTAAACCCATGTCTATTCCTAAGCCTATTTACTGTGATGTAGTACTTTAGCAAATTTGCAAAATTCTGCGAGCCTTTGCCAGATCATCTCGTGATTTTTTACAACATGATATTAAAAAAAGGTGCCGTAAATACAATCATGGTGGCCACCAGCGCGCCCAATATGGCTCCTACCGCCACATCACTTGGATAATGCAAGCCTAAAACCATTCGGGAGATCGCGACCAGAATGGCAAATGGCAACATTAAAAACAGCAAAAAAGGTACGATATAGCCCAGCACAATGGTCACCATCACTGCATGCAAGGTATGTCCCGAAGGAAAACTAAAATGATCCAGCGGATGCTCACAGAGCCGAATCACCTGATGCACCTGATAAGGGCGTGGACGTACTGTTTTGGTTTTTAGAAGTTTATAAATCAGGGTTCCGACCATACTGCCAAACACCAGATAAACAATCTGTAAGGTATACATCAGACCCTGAATCAGCCAGACGGCAATGAGCATCAAATACCAGAATACGCCATTGCCCAACCGGCTAATGATTTTGAAAAAAGCTGCAATGCGTTCTGAATGTGAAAAATGATTAAGATAAATACAGCCTTTTAAATCAATTTCTAAAAATTTTAGTTTTGCATTCTGAAATTTCATTGTAAAGCTCTTATTGTTTTATGCCCTGTATTTCAGGTTTTGCACGACTGAAAAATAGAGCTTGTTCAAATTGACACATGAGATAATCGCTATTCACCTTTTTTAGTTTCTTAATACCTGCATCCTTCTGTAATCGTTATAAATCGCCTAATTCAAACATCTAACAGATGAATTCTTACTACTATCCCAACCTACTCAGCCAACTTTTCCGATCATGTTGCAGCTGTAAACAAGTACATCCATGATCATTAGCGATCATTGCTCCACCGCTGGCCATCGCCTCCTGCACTATATTTTCTAACCTTTCAATCCGACCTATCCCTGAACTGTTAATAGATAATTTATTTATACTGGTATTCAGTGAAATAAGTCTGAATTACCACATTCAATTCATTCTTTGAGAATAATTATCTAGCCTTTAACAAAACCTGAGAAGGATCGAATGTGCTTCGAGTATAGTGCAGTTATAGCACCCAAGACTTTGGTGAAAATGTATCTGTAAGCCGCTTTTTGCTTTGCTCTTACTCAAAATTTGGTTATTTCAAAGCATTTAAAAGCTAATGAGATATAGGTAGCTACTCATGCTTTTAAACAAGCACAGGGATAAGGTATGACTATTTTATGAATTGAGATGTAAGAATTTAAGAGAGACTTATCATTAATTAATATTAGATCTCTTGCGAAAG
>NZ_DFDO01000216.1:0-9554 GCF_002367915.1 Acinetobacter sp. UBA3025 | reverse complement strand
ATGACTTTCGCAAGAGATCTATTTTACATTTTATATACTTACGATAGTGCTAGGATTAAAATCATATAATCTTAATCATTAAAAATGAAAAATCTTCAAATAGTTATAGCACAAGCTTACATTCCTATGAACTGGAACATATTGAGCAATCAATAAGCCATGAAATTAATAACACTATATTAGAGATAGTGGTTAATGATGAATCTTTTGAAAAAATTGATTGTTACTTGTATTCAAAAAAAGATCCGAAAAAAATTCTTAAAAGCTCTATACATTATGTAATAGCGCTATTAGAAAGAGCAAAGTATAGAGTAGAAAAAGCTCAGTAAAATAACGTGAGTCCTTTGCATATCTGCTTATACGTGATTAAGAAAATTGAGGGATTTATTGAATATTTACAGACTAAATTTTAGTTATTAGCGCTTTCATTTAAAGCCTGTTATATGAAATCTTAAGTTTCCAAAGAGGATTTGAATTGAGTGAAATTTGCTATCTATTAAAACAAGAATATGCAAAAGACAAGCTGACATAGACTTAATGAAATAGATTAAAAAACCGGCAAATATGCCGGTTTTTTATTTATGCTTTCCTTTTAAGGAAAATGTGCTTACCACATTAAATCATCAGGAATCACATAAGCTGCATATGGATCTTCTTCATCAGTGGTTTCCTCATTTTTCTCTGAATTATTCACGATGATAAAGCCTTCCATTTTTGAATTGATGCGATCCGCCAGAGCTTTAGGCAGGAAGGCATAACTCTCATTTTCACGTGCAATCACCAGACTGCCAGCGACCAGCGCATTATAAATCTGCTGGTTGATATAAACTTTCTTGATCTTGCTGTCATCAATAAACTGATAACTGATCTCACCATCCGTATCGCGGATTTTATGCTGGTTAATCATCTGCATGATCGCCGCTTTAAGTTCTTTTTCCTGCAACTGGGCTTTTTTCGCCTGTTCAATGGCTTGGTCTTTAGCCAGCTTTTCCTGTTTGTCCTGTTCAATCTTGGCCTTGATTTCGGCTTCTTTACTGTCGCCTGTGCGCTTTTCATGTACAGCCTGTTTAGACAGTTTTTTGGCTTTTTTATTATCGACCAGGCCTGCTTTTAACAATTGCGCCTGTAATGCATTTTTAACCATGAGAATTTCCAGAAATTAGTCGTGTTGATGTCGATAACGTAAATAGATCACCCAATAGGTCAGGCTAAGCAGCAGGCTTAACACTGTAGGGACCAGGAATGCATTTAATTTTAAATAAGGATAAATCCAGCTGGCAAGTATGCCACCCATTAAAAAGCCGACCAAGATCAGCATATGCAGGATCACTTTACGGGATTCTACTACCAGACCACGCAGGCGATAGCCCATAGCCAGACCTAAATCGGTCAGTACACCAGACAGATGTGTGGTCCGGATAATTGCACCTTTATAATGGCTGACCATGGCATTTTGCACGCCCATCGCGACACAGGCCCATAACAAGGCATAACGCGGGAAATAGGGCAATAATAGCCAGCAAATGAATATAAAAAAAGCCACCAGGCTTAAAGGATAACCATACAGGCGTCCCAAGCGAAAGTGACTATTTCCTAAAATCAGCCCGCTATACATCGAGCCAATTACATAACAGAGAGTAACCAGAATCAGATATAAAATCTGACGCGGTTGCCAGTCCAGCAGCGCCATTGCCAGCATACTGACATTACCGGTCATATGTGAAACAGACTGATGCAACACGGTCACCAGTCCTAATACATTAATCATTCCGGCATTTACCGCAAGGAAGAATGCACCCAATTGAACCCACGATGGTAAACGCTGTAATGGCATGGCAATATCATTAGCAAAACATCTTGATTCTTCAATATAAAATCAATCTGTAGCGCGGTCTACTGCTGTAGTAAATAAAACATCGGTAGATGAGTTGAGTGCAGTCTCGGTAGAGTCCTGCAATACACTGATCACCATACCAATTGCTACCACTTGCATTGCGATATCTGAAGAAATCCCGAACAGGCCACAAGCTACCGGAATCAGCAATAGTGAACCACCAGCCACACCTGAAGCGCCACATGCAGACACAGTCGCTACGATAGAAAGAATCAGCATAGTGGTGAAGTCAACATTAACACCTAAAGTATTCACTGCAGCTAAAGACAACACTGTAATCGTCACTGATGCACCAGCCATGTTAATTGTTGCACCTAAAGGAATCGCTACGCTTGAAGTAGTCTCTTTCACACCTAAGCGTTTTGCCAAGTCCAGGTTTACCGGAATATTGGCAGCAGAACTGCGGGTAAAGAACGCGGTAATGCCACTTTCACGTAAGCAGGTAAACACCAGTGGATATGGATTGCGACGGGTAATGAAACCGACCATTAACGGGTTAATCACCAAGGCCACAAATACCATTGTACCCAGCAGAACAGCTAATAAATGCGCATAGCTAGTCAAAGTATCAAGACCGGCTTCGGCAAAAGTCACGGCAACCAGACCAAAAATACCCACTGGTGCAAAGCTGATTACCAGACGAATTACATAATTGATGGCATTGGCAGCGTCATTTAAACAGGTTTTAGTTGTGTGCGATGCATGACGGAAGGCAATCCCTAACGCAATTGACCATGCCAGAATTCCAATAAAATTCGCTTCAGCAATGGCAACCACCGGGTTCGCTACAAAGCTCAGCACCAGATTTTTGAGAATTTCACCTAGGCTGCCTGGCGGCTGTAAATCACCTTGCGCTGCAATATCCAGGAACAATGTGCTTGGAAATAAAATACTGGCGATCACAGCGCTTAATGCTGCCAGGAACATGCCGACAGCATACATCAGCATAATAGGTCTTATCGTTGAATTGGTCTGGCCAACCTGGAAATTTGCGATTGATGCAAGAACCAGAATGAAAACCAGAACTGGCGCGACGGATTTTAGTGCCTTAATAAACAGATCGCCCAATAGGCTTAAGAAAGGTGCAGCTTCAGGAAATAACAGAGCCACACCAACACCTAGAATAATGGCGATGATGATTCGGGAGACTAAACTCAGACGCGAAAGGGCAGAAAACATAAGGTTGCCTTGTGAAAATTACGAGGGCTAAATGCGAAAAAAATTTGCGTTATTTTATACTTAAATTAAGGATCGCTTAAAATATATTTTTAGATAATATTTAAATATCTGAAAATTAATAAATAATTAAGATGATTTTTTATCTTGATCGTATTATTTCCATACAAAATTCTTAGAAATAGCCAGATTCAATGATCGGTTTTTAAACTTTATTTTTTAGATGAATATAGAATTTAAATCAATCATTTCCAGTTATGTTTCAGTTCAATTCTTTGCATGACAGCATGTCTATCATGCAAGGAATTAAAAAATCTTAAATCATATAATGTTGAGGCTTCTCGAAGATTTCCGGAGCCAGATCCTGAATTGCCTGAAAATGGGTTAGATAAATCCGTCCACTCAAATGTGTCAATAGTTTGGAGGCTTGCAAGCGGTCGAATACCGGGCCTTTCACTTCTGCGAAATGCAGGCGAATATTCAGTTTTGACAATTCAGCATTGAGCTCTTCCAGCGTTTCCAAAGCACTCAAGTCAATGGCACTAATACTGGAGCAGTTCAAAATCACATGCTCTAACTTGTCATTTAAACTTAACTGATTAATCAGATAACCTTTTAAGGTATGCGCATTTAAAAAACTCAGGTTTTCATCAATACGCAGTGACAGAACCCGATCAGAGGTCATCACCTGATGGCGCTGGATATTCCGGAAATGCTGGGTGCCTTCCACCAGACCCACGACTGCAATATGAGGGCGGCTGATGCGCCATAGCATAAGAATAAAGGTCGAAATAATCCCGACGATTAGACCGGTAGTAATATCCAGTAATACCACACCAAAAAAAGTAATCCACATGGCAATGCCATCAGCTTTGGAATAACGCCAGGCATCGACGAAAGGCTGGAAATTGGTCAGTTTCCAGATAGACACAATAATGGTTGCAGCCAGAATGGTCAGCGGCAGATCCTCAAAGAAGCTGGTAAAAAACAGACTAACCACGACAATCAATAAAGAAGACAATACGCCAGCCAAAGGTGTTTTGGCGCCAGCGTCAGCATTAACCACAGTACGTGACAGACTACCGGTTACAGGAAAGGCGGAACTGATTCCGGCACTGATATTGGCTACACCGAGCGCAATCAGTTCTTGGTTGCTATTTAAATTGCTACGCTGCTGTAGCGCTGTTGCCTGAGCAATAGAGAGAGATTCCACAAAACTGATCATGGCAATCATGCTGGCACCCGGTAATAAGGTCATCACCAGCTCCCAGTTCCAGTGTGGGAAAGACAAGGGCGGAAAGCCAGAAGGAATTTCACCGACCGTTTTAATGCCTTGAACTTTTAAGTCTAAAAACAGAACGGCTGCAATACCGAGAAAAACCAGAATCAGTGGAACTGCTCGAACCAGAAAATCAGTCGAACCGATCCGGCTTTGTACTGCTTGAGATTTTAATAGTTTCGGCAGATAAACCAGTAAACCGATAGAAAGCAGGCCAAAGATCAGACTCGGGAGATGCAAAAGTGGTAAATATTCAATCAGGCTTTTCACCAGCTCGGGAATATTATTGGCTTTTAAAGGTAAATCCACCAGAAACTTGAACTGACCAAAAGCAATCAATAGAGCCGAAGCAATAATAAAACTCTGAATGACCGGATGGCTGATCAGCTGAATTAAAAAGCCGAAACGGAATACACCTAAAAAGTAGGAAATAATGCCGACCATCAATGCCAATAAAGTTGCCGCTTCAATATAGACCGGAGAACCCACTTCAAATAATGGATTCAGTGTGGCAAAGGTCATCATGGAAATGATGGCTACTGGTCCAATCGATAAGGTCGTACTGCCGCCCAATAAGGCATAAATGATCATTGGTAGAATACTGGCATAGAGTCCCATAATCGGCGGCAAACCTGCCAGCATGGCATAGGCCATCCCTTGGGGTACCAGCATCGCGACGACAATCAGGGCAGCCAGTACATCTGATTTTAATTTCACTGGGCTGTACTGACTTAACCATGACCAGGCAGGGAGTCTATTGAGCAGTCTAGACTTAAAACTTGGCATATACAGGTCTAAATCACAAATATAGATATATTATGCATAAATTCTGCTAAGAAGTCTTAGGATATAAATAGGTGATCATTCACATTTTAAAAAATGAATGAGAGGACAAAGGATCAAGACAAAAGACTTAAAACTCTCAGTAGAGAAAATTTAAATCAGGCAGATCGCTTTAAAATAAAACAGGACGAATGAGGTAAATTGCAGCTTTAAGCGACTGCTTGATTTACACAGTAGATTTGATAAAGCTTTTTTAACATTTCTACCAGGTTCTGGTCTTTGATCGAATAATAGATCTGTTTACCGTCTCGACGGGTATTTACCGCATCGCTTTTACGCAAAATCATGAGCTGCTGAGACAGGGTTGGCTGTCTGATGTCGGTAATCTCTTCAATTTGAGAGACATTCAGTTCATTTTGGGAGAGATGACATAAAATGAGCAGTCGGTCCGTATTGGCCATTAACTTTAAAATACCGACAACCTGTTGAGCTGAATCCCGCATCGCGGCAATTTCAAGATCGGTTTTCATTTACTATGTCCATTTATACAATTACAGCCCGCGAATTATACGACTCGAACAGCGTGAATTGATGGATAGAAAGCGTGAATTACTATGGTTTTTAATGAATTGTGTTATCAAGAATAGTTATAATTTACTAATTAAAATATAAGATAATTTTATCGTGTTCCGGTTTTTTAGAAAGAAGATGTTTCATTTCAAACTGCTATCGTGATTCCATCTTGTTTCAGGCATCTACAAAGCCGGAAAATGCTTGTATCATGTAAATACATCTTGGCGAATAACATCAAGGATATTCTAATGACTACAGATTCAGCTTTTCCAACACCTGCCAATTTAGGTATAGCGGTTTATAGCAATAATGCAGAGGCAATTGGTAATACCCCTCTGGTTCGTATCAATCGTGCCATTTCAGGCGGAGCGACTGTACTTGCGAAAATTGAAAGCCGTAACCCGGCATTTTCGGTGAAATGCCGTATTGGCGCAGCCTTGATTGCTGATGCAGAAAAGTCAGGTAAATTGAAGCCGGGCATGCACATTGTTGAGCCAACCAGTGGTAATACCGGTATTGCGCTGGCATTTGTAGCAGCGGCTAAAGGCTATGATATTACCTTAACCATGCCATCCAGCATGAGTATTGAACGCCGTAAAGTGGTGAAAGCATTAGGTGCTAATTTAGTACTGACAGATCCAGCCAAAGGCATGAAAGGCGCGGTGGAAGAAGCACAACGTCTGGTGAATGAAAATCCTGAACTGTATTACCTGCCACAACAGTTTGAAAATCCAGCTAACCCAAAAATCCATGAAGAGACGACCGGTCCTGAAATCTGGGAAGCGACTGCAGGTAATGTCGATATTCTGGTAGCGGGTATAGGTACAGGCGGTACGATTACCGGTATTTCACGCTTTTTTGAAAAAGTGAAAAACAAACCGATTTATTCAGTTGCTGTAGAGCCTGCTGAATCTGCCATTATTGGTCAGGCAAAACGTGGTGAGACACTCACTCCAGGACCACATAAAATTCAGGGTATTGGCGCGAACTTTATTCCAAAGAACCTGGATCTGGATCTGGTAGATGAAGTGATTGCCATTACTAGTAGCGATGCAGTGGAATGGGCACGTAAAACTGCGACTCAAGAAGGCATCTTGGTGGGTATTTCAAGTGGTGCTGCAATGGCTGCAGCTGCGCAACTGGCTGCACGTCCTGAAAATGCAGGCAAAAATATCGTGGTGATTCTGCCAGATGGTGGTGAGCGCTATTTATCTTCAATTCTTTTTGAAGATATTTCTGCTGAGTAAATATTTAACAAATTAGTTTCACTAAATCTCGAAAAAGCCTGAAGTCATCTTTGGGCTTTTTTATTGGACTTTATGCCTTCATATAATGAAAGATCAAGAATTTAAACCAGAAGCTTGACCTTTCCATTATGGTAATGTTTAAGCTATAGCATAAGCAGTGAATGGGTGAATGGAGAGCGCAGAATGAATACACCAGCAACCACACAGTTGTACGAACAGCAGGTACAGATTTCAGGAATGACCTGTGCCTCTTGTGTCGCACGTATGGAAAAAGCCTTAAAGAAAATTGAAGGTGTGGTGGAAGCGAACGTTAATCTCTCCACTGAACAGGCTTTTTTAAAAAGTGAACAACCTATTCCTGCAACGCAACTCGTCAATGCTATCAATAAAACCGGTTTTGAAGCCGTGATCCAGCAGTTTGATTTAAATATTGAAGGTATGACCTGTGCGTCTTGTGTAGCTCGTGTTGAAAAAGCCTTGAAAAAAGTCGATCAGGTACTGGATGCGCAGGTTAATCTGGCAACCGAAAAAGCTCATGTCACTGCAATTCGTCCTCTCGCTGTTTCCCAACTGGTTAAGGCGGTACAAAAGGCCGGTTTTGATATTCAAACCGACCGAATTGAACTGGCTATTGAAGGAATGACCTGTGCCTCCTGTGTGGCACGTGTAGAAAAGGCTTTATTAAAAGTCGATCAGGTAAGTGAAGCACACGTCAATCTCGCTACTGAAACAGCTTCGGTCAAGGCGCCGCGTAGTCAGCTTCCAGCTTTAATTGCTGCCGTCAAAAAAGCGGGGTATAACGCCCATGAAAAATTAGATACACAGGCTACCGATGCCCAGACGGCATTTCAGGAAAAGAAAACCGCTGAAACTGAACAGCTAAAACGTGACTTATGGTTAGCACTAATTCTGGCTGTTCCGGTGTTTATTCTGGAAATGGGTTCACATCTGATTCCGGCTTTTCATCACTGGATTGCACATACGCTAGGTACCCAAAACAGCTGGTATATCCAGTTTGTACTGACGACTCTGGTTTTGCTGATTCCAGGACGGCGGTTTTATCAGCATGGGATTCCGGCATTGTTGCGACTGGCACCCGATATGAATTCTCTGGTTGCCGTGGGAACAATAGCCGCTTATGGATTTTCCTGTATTTCCACTTTCTTTCCGCAATTATTGCCGCAAAGCACTGTACATGTGTATTTCGAAGCGGCGGCTGTGATTGTTGCCTTGATCTTACTGGGACGTTATCTGGAAGCTCGAGCCAAAGGTAAAACCTCTGAAGCGATTCAATATCTGGTTGGCTTGCAGCCAAAAACTGCTCGAGTACAGCAAAATAGAACCTGGGTTGATCTGAAAATTGCTGATGTACAGCAGGGCATGCTGATCGAGATTCGTCCGGGTGAGAAAGTCGCAGTTGATGGTGAAGTCGTTTCTGGTCAAAGTTATATCGATGAAGCCATGATCAGCGGTGAACCTTTAGCTGTGGCTAAACAGGCTGGAGATCGGGTAATTGGCGGAACGGTGAATCAGAATGGCACTTTGCAGATCAAGGCGACTGCGGTCGGTCAAGATTCCGTCCTGGCTCAGATCATTCATATGGTGGAACAGGCACAAGGCGCAAAGCTTCCGATTCAGGCAGCTGTCGATAAAGTGACCTTATGGTTTGTGCCGGCTGTGATGCTTCTCGCGACTTTGACCTTTATCGTCTGGTTCCTGTTGGGTCCTGAACCAAATCTGACTTATGCACTGGTCAATGCTGTTGCTGTACTGATTATTGCCTGTCCTTGTGCAATGGGCTTGGCTACGCCAACATCTATCATGGTCGGCACCGGCCGGGCGGCAGAGCTGGGTGTATTGTTCCGTAAAGGCGAAGCATTGCAACTCATGCAGCAAACCAGAGTTGTGGCGGTAGATAAAACCGGAACCTTAACTGAAGGAAAACCAGCCCTGACCGATTTTGCAGTGACGTCTGGTTTTGAGCAGCAAACAGTATTGCAAATGGTCGCAGCAGTGGAAGCCAAGTCTGAACATCCCATTGCCCATGCGATTGTGGAAGCTGCGAAAGCACAACAGCTGCAACTACCTGAAGTCAGTGATTTTGATTCAATCACCGGTGCAGGCGTGAAAGCCCAAGTTTTAGGTCAGCAAATTCATATTGGCGCAGAGCGCCTGATGCAGCAATTGGGTTTAAGTGTCGATATTTTTAAAGAGAAAGCACAACAGTTAGGCGAGCAGGGACGCACGCCTTTATATGTCGCTATAGATCAAAAATTGGCTGCCATTATTGCTGTGGCTGATCCGATTAAAGCCACAACCTATAGTGCGATTCAGGCCTTACATGATCAAGGCTTAAAGATTGCCATGATCACCGGTGATAACCAGCATACTGCACAGGCCATTGCCAGACAGTTGAAGATTGATCATGTCATTGCTGAAGTTCTGCCTAATGAAAAAGTCGATGCGGTACGCCAACTCCAACAGCAACATGGCATCGTCACTTTTGTCGGTGACGGGATTAATGATGCACCTGCTTTGGCTCAGGCCGATGTTGGAATGGCAATAGGAACTGGTACGGATGTCGCAATCGAAGCAGCAGACG
>NZ_DFDO01000314.1:0-10125 GCF_002367915.1 Acinetobacter sp. UBA3025 | reverse complement strand
CGGAAGCCATCGTTATATTGCACCAGATCTTCAAATGTGGATTTGGCCCAGTTACCTTCACCTTCTTTACTCGCTGCGCCCGCTTCACGCGTTGCCTCACCGAAAGATTTCACCGCCTGAACATTGGCCTTGGCCACGATTTCTCGCAGTACTGCTTGCGCTTCCTCTTCGGTGTCACGAGCAATCACAAATGCATTTACGCCAATTTTCACAGAGTGATTGTTCGCTTTGGCTTTTTCACGAATATCATCGATCTGTTTTTTCAGCTCTTCCGGCGTATTGCCATTGGTGAAGTACCAGTCAGACACGCGAGATGCCATATCGCGTGCTGCCCGGGAACTTCCCCCCTGGAAGATTTCAATATACGGTTTTTGTACCGGTTTTGGACTCAAGGTATAGTCTTGGAACTGGTAGTATTTACCATCAAAACTAAAATTGTTTTGGGTCCAGACCCCTTTCAGGCTGCGAATAAATTCTTCTGAACGTGCATAACGTTCGTCATGTTCCGGCCATTCTTCACCAATTGCATCAAACTCGCCACGGAACCAGCCACTTACGACATTAATCGCAATCCGGCCATTGGTGAGATGGTCAATGGTGGCCAGCTGCTTCGCTGCCAGCGCAGGCTTCCATGGGCCCGGCAAGATCGCGGCAATCACTTTTAAACGTTCAGTTTTCGCCAGGATGCCATGACTGAAACTCACTGATTCATGCTGGTTTTCAGCGTTATAGCCCGCAGTAAAACGGATCTGGGTCAGGACATAGTCAAAACCTGCTTTCTCAGCAGTTTGCGCCAGACGGACGTTATAGTCATAGCTCCAGTCCGTACGCTGTTCGATATCGCTGACCACCAGACCGCCACTGACATTTGGAACCCAGTAAGCAAATACAATATTTTTATCTTGTGACATTATTCTTACCCTCTGAATGAAGTGGCCATTAAGCCACTTGAGTCTTTGGCACTTTCTTGCTGTGCAAACGGGATTCTGCGGCATCCAGGCTTGGCACTGCAGCTGAAGGTAAAACTTCTTCCTGTTCGATTTGCTTGTTGATGCCTAGGCTCTGGTTGGCTTGCTGAGATTTTTCTTTAATGACCTCAGCACGCTGCCCCTTTGCTGGCGCCCATTCAAGGATCGGTAAGGCACGAGCCACTGCCAGGGTAATACGGGCACGAAGTAATTCGCTGTGAATAGTATATTCAGGCGTAAAGTCACGATCTGTGGCATATACCCCGATTGGCAGAGTTTGTGCCTGGAAGAAGCTGAACAATGGGCGTAATTGGTGTTCAAGAACCAGCGCATGACGGTCACTACCACCAGAAGCTGCTAAAAGAACCGGTACATCTACCAGCGCCGTTTGTTCTACGAAGTCAAAGAAATGCTTGAACAGGCCCGTAAATGAAGCGCGGTAAACAGGCGTACCAACAATCAGGGCATCCGCTGCTTCAACGGCTGCCAGATCATCCTGCACGCGTTGCGGTAACTGGTTACGGTAAATTGCACCACCTAAAAGCTGGCCGATTTCGCTAAATTTAATGAAATGTACATTGATTGGCGTCGCTTCACCCAGTTCATCCAGAATGGCTTGAACCAATGCTTCGGTTTTAGATGGGTGATTCAGGCCGCCAGAAACAGCCACGATGTTTAAAGGTTTTTGCTCGGAAAAATGGGACATGTGAAGTACCTAAAAATAGTTAAGCTCGGAATGACCCTATTAATCCCGATTGCCGCAGTAGGTGTAAAATAACGAAATGCTGAAAAGTTATCTGATTTTTCTATATAAGCGGAAAATGTGCTTCTGAAACGGATAGAGCTGGATAAATGGCTGATAACTATATTTATATTGAATAAAGATAAGCTATGCAGAATAGGAATAAATCATATATAAAAAAGTGATGAGAATTAAAGAATTATTGAAATAAGCGAAAATTTAAAAAAATTAAAGAAAAACTCCACATTATTTAAAAAATTGGCGATCTTGCATATCCATAAACTGGCTTGTGTGGTTAGAATAGGAGCTACTGTGCACAAGATCTCTCTCACGTCCTATGAATATTTTAATCGTTGATGATCATCCACTGTTTCGTCATGCTCTGATCCAAGCTGTTCGTTATAGTCTGCCACAAGCGCAGATTCATGAAACTGCAGCAGTCAATGAATTTTATGAACGTCTAGAAAATGGTCCTGAGCCTGATCTTGTCCTTCTGGATTTAAACCTGCCAGGTGCATCGGGCTTTTCTGCTCTGGTCCACGTTCGCGCCCAATATCCTTCGATTCCAATTATTGTCGTTTCTGCTCACGAAGAAGCTAGCATTATCCAGCGTGCGATTGCACATGGTGCAATGGGCTATATTCCAAAATCTGCACATCCAAGCCATATTGGTGAAGCGATTCGTGAAGTCCTCGAAGGGGAAATCTGGTTACCACCCAATCTGCCAGCCAACATGAATTTCGATCCGCGTGCTGCAGACGAAACTGCATTGGCAGAACGGATTCAGTCGCTAACACCACAACAGTTCCGCGTCCTGATGATGGTAGCTGAAGGCCTGCTGAACAAACAGATTGCCTATGAACTGGATGTTTCAGAAGCTACGATTAAAGCGCACGTAACAGCGATCTTCCGTAAGCTGGGTGTACAAAACCGTACCCAAGCGGTGCTTGCTATCAATGCCTTGAATATTGAAGAAAAGAAAATGTAAGGGATTTAACTTACAAAATAAAAAAGACCTCATCTGAGGTCTTTTTTATTGCGAATATATTGCCAGATTAAGCAATATAATCCTGTTTTTGGGTGACATCGGTACAGAACATTGGATTCAGTGCGGATTGCAGTTCATCAATCTGTTCTTGAGTGACATAGCCTTTGGAGATCAGGTATTCTGCTACGCGATCATCACGCAGACTCAGGAAAGTCGCATCATACACACCTAAGTCTACAAACAGGGCAGCAGTTTCCAGACTGTTAAAACGGTCCAGATAAACTTCATCTTCATACATCAGGAATACATGCTCGTCTGTGCTATTCGGATCGACCTGTAGGTGCTCTGCCAGTTCATGCGGGCAGGTTTTGATAAAGAGCAAGTCAGAGAGTTCATCAAACTGGGTGGTATCCAGGCAATCTTCTTCATTTTTCACTTTGCCGAGCCACGCTTTAAAGACCAGTACGGCACCACCACGCAGCAGCATACTCCAGATCTGATGACGGGTTTGTACAGGTAAATCTTCAGCTTCTGCTTCCAGAGATTCAATCAGCTTGTTTTCCTGTTCAGCCAAACGTTCAAATAAACCTAAACCTTGCGGTTTGTAGGCATAAGGTTCAAAGACATCAAAATGCAGTTCATCAAAAACTTGCAGGGCTAAAGGAACCGCATGCTGATACAGGGTTTCAAGTGCCTGAATCTGGGTATCGTCGAGTTTGCTGTATTTAAACATTTGCGTCCAGTCGATGCTGGGTAATAAGGCATTAGCACCATATTGGCGATGGAATTGCTGAGTCTGTGCGGGAAGCTGAGCAATTGATTCATCGAGTTTCATTTTTATAACTCCTATCTAGCAGTGCAAATAGACCAGCTGCCAAAAGGATTTAGGCATTGTCAGATGGAAACTGATCGTTTCTTATATTGTCTATTTTTAGAACTAAGCTTGTTGTATTAAAAATACGACCAAAGTTCTATCTGCCATAAAATATGATTAAAAATTAATTTAAAACAATTGCTTAAATAATTGTAACTAGGTGTACACATGTATATTAATAGAATTGGTGGCTTTTGCCATAGAGAATGCTGAAATGATAATTTTGAGCAATTTATCAGCAGGAATTATGTGAAATTTGGTGCTTTTAGCACATTGGCCTGATTTTTTTGCCAGTCAGGTAAAGATAGGTATTTATTCAGTATAAAAAATGCCCATTTTAAATCATTAAAATGGGCATTGAGATAAAAATAAAAAGTTCTAACTACCAGAGATTTTCAGACCGGATAACCAGGAACGAAGTGAAGCGGGTTTCAATGGTTTCTTCAGCAGGACAATATTTAAATCCTTCAGGCGCTGTGGCAGTTCCGGATCAGAATCTGCGGTAATCAATGCCACCGGAATATCACTACTACGATGTTCCAGAATAAAGTCCAGACCGATTTTATCCTGATTTAAATGCTGATCCACCAGCCAGACCTGAATATTTTCCTGCTGGATCATTTCGGCTGCCTGTTCTGGTTCAGTGGCTTTAAAGACCTGATAGCCCCATTTGGTCAATAAGGTCGACATGCCTTCCAGAATGGTTTCATCATTGTCCAAACATAGAATCTTAAAGGCCTTGGACTTCAATGGCACAGCCTGAACAGGGGCGGCAATGACTTTCGGCGCTGCGGTCAACGGTACTTCAATCATGAAGCAGGAACCTTTGCCCAGCTCGGAAGAAACATGAACAGGATAATCCAGTAGTCCGGTCATACGTTGCACGATGGCGAGACCAAGCCCCAGACCCTGTTCACCCCAAGGCGAAGTATGGCCACAACGCTCGAATTCCTGGAACAGCTTGATGCGCTGTTCTTCAGCAATACCGGGACCGGTATCCCAAACCCCGATCCGGATATGATTTGGCCGGTTGCTAGAACGCAGTACACCGACCACGACCTTACCTTTGGCGGTATAACGTAGGGCATTGCTGACAAAGTTCTGGATAATCCGGCGAATCCATTGTGGATCGGTGTCAATCCAGAACTGGGCATCATGCACTCGCAGTTTGATGCCACGTTGTGCCGCAATGGATTTGAATTGCAGTTCCAGATCACTTAATAAATCATGCAGTGGATAAGCCTGGCGTTTCGGCTGAATCGTACCGCCCTCCAGTCGGGCAATATCCAGCAGCGCTGAGAGCATGCTTTCTGCCCCATGCAGGGCACGATCCAGTTGCTGCAGGGTCTTGCGATCTTCTTCGCTTTGTACACTTTGCTCCAGCGCCGTACTGAACAGACGTGCAGCATGCATTGGCTGTAACAGGTCATGACTGGCGGCAGCAATAAAGCGGCTCTTGGACATATTGGCTTTATCAGCCTGTTCACGCGCCAGTTGCTGTTCAGACAGGGCATCAGCGAGCTGCTGGGTACGATCCTGAACCCGGGCTTCCAGTACCGCTTCATTTTCACGGAAGGCAGTAATGTCGGCAAAGGTCGTCACGAAACCACCACCTTCAATCGGATTACCCCGCATCTGAATCACGCGGCCATCTTTACGGATCCGTTCAAATTCATGCGCACTGCCGACCTGCATCCAGTGAATCCGTTTACGCACATGTTCTTCGACCGAGCCCGGACCACATTCACCGCGTTCAGCGTTATAACGGATTAGGTCAGCGATTGGACAGCCGACATAAACAATATCTTTTGGATAGTCGAACAGTTTCAGGTATTGGTTGTTCCAGGCGACCAGACACATATTTTCATCAACCACACTCACCCCTTGGGTCATATGGTCGATCATGGTCATGATCAGGTTCTGGTTAAAACGCTGCCATTGTGAGGCCTGATCCAGAATATTCGCCACCTGACCGAGGGCCAGGCCATTATTCACCATCGCGGTAGTCAGCAGGGTACGTGCCGAGGCTGCACCAATGGTACCGGCCAGATACTGCTCAGTAAAACGCCACCACATGCCATTGGCACTGCTATTTTCATTCAGTTCCACACTATTTTGAGCACAGAACTGCTGGAAGGCCTGCATGGTTGGACCTTCACCGGTAATGCGCTTGGCCAGCGTAATCAGGTCACCAACTTTTAAACGGGCCACATCCTGATGCGAGTAGCTGACATCAGTAGATGGACTTTGAGAAGGAAGCGGCTTGGTTTCATAGTAGAAGAAACTTTCCGCCTGAATCTGTTCAGCCACACTTGGACGGAACATCCGGGAAACCCAGATATATAGGAATGTGTTCAGACCTAGTGCCCAGACCACACCATGCGTTAAAGGATCAAAAGATTCGAAACCGATCAGGGCTTCAGGACGTAACCAGTTCCAGCCCAAAGGACCCTGTTCCAGAAAACTCTGGCTGAACTGCTGATAGGCTTCTGGCAGGCTGCGCAAAATCGTTGGTAATAGCAGGGTATACGACCATAAAGCGAAACCGGTCAGCAGGCCAGCATATACACCTTGCTTACTTCCACCACGCCAGTACAAGCCACCAAGCAGGGCAGGGGCGAACTGTGCCACAGCACTAAAGGCCAGCAGGCCAAAAACAGAAAGCTGGTCAATATCATTAAAGAAGTTGAAGAACAGGAAGCCCATCAACATCACGGCCAGAATACAGATCCGGCGGGTAAATTTGAGTACCAGTGGCAAACGCTTGTCATGCCGTGAGATCAGGTTTAAGCGCCAGAGCGCCGGCATGATCAGGTCATTACTTAGCATGATTGATAGGGCGACTGAAGATACCAGCAGCATGCCGGTGGAAGCCGAGAAACCGCCTAAGAAGGCCAATAAGGTCAGCCAGTCCTGATTATAGCTAAGCGGTAAAGACAGTACCGCGACATCTGGAATCGCTAAATATTGGGGAGCCGCATGCAGTGCCCAGCTGGCAATCGGGATAATTGCCAGTGTGGTCAGAATCAGATAAATGGCAAACCAGCGACGTGCACCACGGATATGTTTTTCATCCCGTAATTCAACCACTGCTACGTGGAATTGACGTGGCAAGCAGATAATCGCCAGTGCAGCCAACAGGGTCTGTACCCAGAAACTTTCCGGTACGCCAAACAGCTGTACATCATGGAAGGTTGACTGAATATCGCTACTGATCTGAGGCAGATTTTCTGGTGCTTCAAAAATAAAGAAACAGGCTACGGCCAGCAAGGCAAATAACTTAACAAAAGACTCAAAGGCGACAGCCAGCATCAGACCGCCATGCTGTTCGGTGTTGGCAATCTGCCGGGTACCGAAAATCATCGCCAGAATCGCCAGGACGCCAGTCAGGAACAGTACGCTATTGGTGGTACTGGCAATCCCGGCTGAAGGTTCCAGAATGACCGCCGCACTCAAGGCAATTGCACGTAACTGCAAAGCCAGATAGGGAATGATGGCAATCACCGCCAGAATGGTGACCAGCGAAGCCAGAGGCCCACTCTTACCATAACGTGCAGCGACGAAGTCGGCGATAGAGGAAATCGCATGATGCTGGCGTACCCGTCCCAGACGGCGCCAGATATCGTAACCAATCGCGACAAAGAGCAGGGGACCAAGATAGATCGGCAGGAAAATAATTCCTTCACGAACCGCAGCACCGGTCGCGCCATAAAATGTCCAGGAAGAACAGTAGACGCCTAAAGTTAAACTAAACAATAGCATGCGGCCACGGGTACTCAGCCGGCTGGCATGTTTTTCCCCATAGAAAGCGCAAGTAAAGAGTAAAGTGATATAGAGGGCGAGCACCCCTATGATGAGCCAACTGTTCATATAGCCTAATGTGTACTGTGCATGACGCTATGATACCGCATCATGCACTCAGCAGTTTAAATTGATCATTTTTTAACGACCAAAGTCTAAATTACAAGTCATTCTAAATGTTGTTATTTTGCAACAGTGATAATTCGAATTAAAAAATAGTAAGCCCATGGTGGGGCTACAGGAGTGTAACTATGGATGAGGCCCAAGTAGAAAGAATTCTACAGAATCCCAAATTCAAAGAAATGGTACGTAGAAAAAGTACGCTGAGCTGGACCTTAACCGGCATCATGCTATTTGTCTATGTCGGTTTCATGTTGCTTGTTGGCTACAACAAAGAATTTCTATTGTCTTCAATTTCTGGCGGTGTAACGACCTGGGGTGTACCTCTAGGTATCGGTATCATTATTTTGTCTTTTATATTGTGCTGGGTGTATTCCTACATTGCCAATAACAAACTTGATCAGCTAAACAGAGAAGCAATTCAGGAAGTGGAAGCGATTACAAAAGAAAAGGGGCAACACTAAGATGAAAGGGATTTCATATCAAGCGCTTGCTGCTGCAGCGCTGACCTTGCTCAGCTCGGCAATGGCATTTGCTGGACCAGATCTGGGTGCTGCGGAGCAGCAAGCGACCAACTGGCACGCGATTATCATGTTTGTGATTTTCGTTGGAGCAACCTTATTTATTACCAAATGGGCTGCCAAACAAACCACAAATACTAATGATTTCTATACTGCCGGCGGCGGGATTTCTGGCTTCCAGAACGGTCTGGCCATTGCTGGTGACTTCATGTCTGCAGCATCTTTCCTCGGTATTTCCGCGATGGTATTCCTGTCCGGTTTTGACGGATTGCTGTACTCACTAGGCTTTATGGTGGGTTGGCCAATCGTTTTATTCCTGGTGGCAGAACGTTTGCGTAACCTGGGTAAATTTAACCTGTCTGATGTAGTGTCGTTCCGTCTGGAAGAAAAACCGGTGCGTACCCTAGCTGCATTAAGTTCACTGGTTGTGGTTGCGTTCTACCTGATCGCACAGATGGTAGGTGCAGGTCAGTTGATCAAATTGCTCTTCGGTCTGAACTACAATATTGCTGTGGTGATTGTTGGCCTGTTGATGATGGCTTACGTAATCTTCGGTGGCATGCTAGCGACCACTTGGGTACAGATCATTAAAGCAGTAATGCTGTTGTCTGGTGCGACATTTATGGCTTTCATGGTAATGAAGGGCGTAGGTTTCAGCTTTACCAATATGTTTGAACAATCGATTCAGGTTTACTCTAAAGTACATGACTTGAGCCTTGCAGATGCAACCAAGATTATGGGTCCGGGTAATCTCGCTTCGAATCCGGTCGATGCGATTTCTCTTGGTCTGGCGCTGATGTTTGGTACAGCAGGTCTGCCACATATCCTGATGCGTTTCTTTACAGTAAAAGATGCCAAAGAAGCACGTAAATCAGTGGTGGTTGCAACAGGCTTTATCGGTTACTTCTACCTGTTAACCTTCATTATCGGTTTCGGTGCGATTCTATACGTAGCGAACAACCCGCAGTTCCTGGACATTGCAAAAATGGCAATCACAGGCAAGCTAGAGCTGGTGGGCGGTAACAACATGGCCGCGGTTCACCTGGCAGATGCTGTGGGTGGTGACCTGTTCATGGGCTTCATTTCTGCAGTGGCATTCGCAACCATTCTTGCGGTAGTTGCAGGTTTGACCTTGTCAGGTGCTTCAGCAATTTCACATGACTTGTATGCAAACGTATTCAAGAAAGGCCGTACTACACCTGAATCTGAACTGCGCATGTCTAAAATTGCAACTCTTGGTCTTGCTATCTTTGCGATGATTCTGGGAATCCTGTTCGAGAAGCAAAACGTTGCCTTCATGGTGGGTCTGGCATTCTCGGTAGCCGCATGTGCCAACTTCCCGGTACTGGTTCTGTCTATGTTCTGGAAAGGCCTGACCACACGTGGTGCTGTCATTGGTGGCGTGGTTGGTTTGGTGACTGCAGTAGTACTGATCATACTGTCTAAAGCAGTTTGGGTAGATACTTTCGCGATTTCAGATACACCAGTCGTTCCATTTAATGGTCCTGCATTATTTGCAATGCCATTGTCTTTCTTCTGCTGCTGGTTCTTCTCCATCACAGACCGCTCAGTGAAAGCACAAGCAGAACGCAAAGCTTTCGATGCACAGTTTGTTCGCTCACAAACAGGTATTGGAATCTCAGGTGCATCTGATCACTAAGATCTGATGTCCTAAAAAAGCCTCCTGATGGGGGCTTTTTTTATAGCGATAAAATACCTGAGCTACCCAATGAAATACTTTGGGATAGGTTATCTAAAATTAAATACAGCTATTTTTAACTGAGATTTCAATGATTTTTATACAATCCTGTTTCTAACCATCAGCTAGATCATGCTATGTTAAGCCAGCGATAACAATAATGATGCTCGACAGGACATCAAGACAAATCTCATGAAGCACTCTCTGCTACGATTCTGGACCCATTTTAAGTATCTGCCTTCTGCGTGGCTGCTATGCCTGCAGTTACTGATTCTGATCCTGTCGATGCTGAGTTATGACAGCGTTTCTTATCGCGCGGGTACATGGATGCTGGGGGTGGTGGTCTTGCTGGTGATTGCCAAGGTAATTCGTCAGACTCCGATGTTTACCATTCTGGGACTCATGAAGAGCG
>NZ_DFDO01000086.1:0-3603 GCF_002367915.1 Acinetobacter sp. UBA3025 | reverse complement strand
AACAAATATTAGAAATAAGAGAGGATAAAATTATGACGGAACATGCAGATATTCAGCGTTTGAACAGCAATCAGGTCATGAGTGCTGTCACCATTCACAATAAAACGGTGTATTTATCAGGGCAGGTGCCAGACAGCAGCAGTCTGGATATTCGTGGTCAAACGCGGGAAGTGCTCATGAAGATTGATCAACTCCTTAAACTGGTAGGTACAGACAAAAGCCGTCTGTTATCTGCACAGCTCCTTGTTAAAAACCTGGAAGACTTTCAAACCGTCAATGCACTCTGGATTGAATGGCTCGAGGGATGTGGCACACCAGCACGCGCAACCATTCAGGCGGATCTGGTAAATCCCGCCTGGTTAATTGAAATTGCAGTGATTGCAGCACTCCCTTAAGTTGCTTCAGATTTTTATATCTCCCAACTTGATTTTGTAAGCATATCAGGCCTGATCATTTAATCCATTAAATGAAACTGCATCTGCAATCAGGATTTCAGGAAGAAATCCGATCAGATAAGCGAAGGCTTGATGTGAAAAAGGAACCGAATATGAATACAGCCTCTTCTAAAGATGATGCATCATCATCTCCCCATGAATTACAACGTAAGCTCTCTAACCGCCATTTGCAGTTAATTGCCATTGGTGGTGCCATTGGTACAGGCCTGTTTATGGGTTCTGGTAAAACGATTGCACTGGCAGGGCCTTCAATCTTGTTTATCTACATGATTATTGGAGCCATGTTCTTTTTCCTGATGCGTGCATTAGGGGAAATCCTGTTATCCAATCTGCACTATAAATCCTTCATTGATATGGCGCATGACCTGATTGGTCCGGGGGCTGGCTATTATATTGGCTGGTCGTACTGGCTGGGCTGGATTCTGGTCGGTATTGCCGACTTAGCGGCAATTATCAATTATCTGAATTTCTGGCTGCCACCCGATATGGCTTTTACACCCATGGGACAGGCCATGATCAGTGCGGGCTGTGTATTGCTGGTACTGGGAATTAACCTGCTGACCGTGAAGCTGTTTGGTGAAATCGAGTTTTGGTTCGCCCTGATTAAAATTCTGGCGATTCTGGGCCTGATTGTGATTGGTGGATATATGATCTTCAGCGACTTCCAGGCACCAGGTGGATCGGCTGCCAGCCTGACCAATGTCTGGGCCTATGATGGTTTGTTCCCTAAGGGTACGATGGGCTTTCTTGCTGGTTTTCAGATTGCGATGTTTGCTTTTGTAGGGGTAGAGCTGCTGGGTACGATGGCGGCTGAAACCAAGGATCCGGAAAAGAACTTGCCTAAAGCAGTGAATGCGATTCCTACGCGAATCATCCTGTTCTATGTATTGTCTCTGCTGGTGATTATGTCTGTAACGCCGTGGGTAGAAATTCCTGCTGATCAAAGTCCTTTTGTGACTCTTTTCTTACATGCGGGTATTCCAGTGTCAGCCATTATCATGAATCTGGTGGTGCTGTCTTCTGTAATGTCTTCCATGAACAGTGGCGTGTTCTCTACCAGCCGGATGCTGTTTGGTCTGGCACGTGATGGTCAGGCACCCCAGGCTTTGGCTGAGCTTTCAAGTCGTGCAGTTCCGGCTAAAGGTCTGTTATTTTCTTGTGCTTTTATTATGGCAGGTGCAGCTTTCCAGTATTTTGTGCCGAATACGATGGAAGCCTTTACGCTAGCCAGCTCACTCTGTGTGATTCTGTTTATCAGTATCTGGGGGCTGATTATGGTGTGTTATATCCGTTACCGTAAACAGCAACCTGAAAAACATGCCACTTCGACCTTCAAAATGCCGGGCGGAATCTGGATGTCCTATCTGGTGCTGATCTTCTTGTTCTTTGCCTTAGTTATTTTAAGTCTGGAAGCAGATACCATGAAAGCACTGATGATTAGTCCGCTGTGGTTGGTGATTTTGTTCGCTACCTATCATACTTTGTATAAACCACGTCTTCGTAAACGTCAGCAAATTCTCTCCGGAGAATAAAGTGCAGACATAAAAAATCCCCGATCAATCGGGGATTTTTTATTTTAGGGAATTTTAGAAAGTAGGTTTTACCACCACTAAAATCACCACAGCAAATAAAATCAGCGTTGGCATTTCATTAAAGAAGCGCCAGAACTTGTGTGACTTGTAATGGGCATTTCCCATCAGTTTCTTACGATAATAACCACATACCAAATGGTAAATGACCAGCAAGCCAACCAAGCCGACTTTCAGATAGAACCATAAGGCTTCATGGTAATGACGCGTTGCATCACCCCAATCGACCAGAAAGTGTGCTGTGATCAGCGTGGCGACCATAGCTGGCCACATAATCCCGCGATACAGCTTGCGTTCCATAATTTCAAAGCGTTGATGACTTACGACATCTTCACTCATGGCATGGTAGACATAAAGCCGTGGCAGATAGAACAAAGCAGCGAACCAGCAAACCACAGCAATAATATGTAATGCTTTTACCCACAAGAAAGCATCAGAAGGAGCATCCATCAAGTCACCCTAAAATGGGCGGCTTAGCCTTCCCATTTTTTGAAAACGAGACAAGCATTTACGCCGCCGAAACCGAAACTGTTACTCATCACAGTATTCAATTTTGCGTCACGTTTTTCAAGTACGATATCAAATGGTTTTGCGCCTTCATCCAGTTCAGTCACGTTGATGTTTGGTGCAATAAAGTCATTTTGCATCATCAGGATAGAGTAGATCGCTTCCTGTACACCTGCAGCACCCAGGCTGTGACCTGTCATAGATTTAGTCGAGCTGAGTGGAGGAACGTGACCTTCACCGAAGGCACGTGCCATAGCTTTAAGTTCAGTAACATCACCTGCTGGAGTAGAAGTACCATGTGTATTCACATAGTCAATTTTATCTACACCATGCTGTTTGGCCTCTTCTAGAGCCATCAGAATACAACGTGTTGCACCTTCGCCAGATGGAGCAACCATGTCAGCACCATCAGAGTTGGCTGCATAAGCTACAACCTCAGCCAGAATATTCGCGCCACGTGCCTGAGCATGTTCTAGTGACTCAAGCACCACAAAACCGCCACCACCAGCAATCACGAAACCGTCACGGTCTGCTGAATATGGACGAGAAGCTGTTTCAGGTGTGTCGTTGTATTTAGAGCACAGTGCACCCATCGCATCAAACAGCAGGCTTTGAGACCAGTGATCTTCTTCACCACCACCAGCAAGCATAAGGTCTTGTTTACCAAGTTGAATAAGATTATATGCATAACCAATTGCATCTGCAGAAGTTGCACAAGCACTTGCGATTGAGTGAGCAATACCTTGAAGTTTAANNGTGATCTTCTTCACCACCACCGGCAAGCATTAAATCCTGTTTACCCAGTTGGATCAGGTTATAAGCATAACCAATGGCATCGGCAGAAGTTGCACAAGCGCTGGTAATCGAGTGTGCAATCCCTTGTAATTTAAATGCGACACCGACGTTTGCTGTAATGGTATTCGACATGTTACGTGGGACGAAGAATGGACCAACTTTGCGTGCGCCTTTTTCTTCCAGCAATTTTGTCATTTCTACTACAGATGCTGTCGAGTTGCCACCTGAACCACCCGCAATACCATAACGTGGATTAT
>NZ_DFDO01000118.1:5242-6094 GCF_002367915.1 Acinetobacter sp. UBA3025 | reverse complement strand
TATGCTAAGGTTAAGCGCAAACTTTATTGGGAAGGTCAATTCAAATGTGGATTGCGATTTCAGCACTGAATCTTGCGCTTGCAGTCATGCTCGGCGCATTTGGTGCCCATGGTTTAAAGACTCGAGCGACTGAAGCACAGTTGACCTGGTGGCAAACGGCCACAGATTATTTCTTCTACCATGCTCTTGGCTTACTTATTCTAGCAGTGATCAGCCGAGTAATTCCTGAATTGCCAATCAAATGGAGTTTTCTCCTGATCCAGGCGGGGATTTTCCTGTTCTGTGGCTCACTCTATGTCATGGCACTGGGTCTGCCGCGCGGTTTAGGTGCAATTACGCCAGTTGGTGGTGCCTTAATGATTGCTGGCTGGTTAATTCTGGCCTGGAATGCCGTAAAATACCTCAAATAGGTCTGATGCTTTAATCAATAATCATGGAGGGTTGCCAAGATGCTGGTGTATATCAATGGCGAACAACAAGAAACTCAATGCAAGAACCTGCTGGAACTGGTTCAAAGTCTGGCGCTTGAGGGTAAACGCTTTGCAGTTGAGGTCAATGAAATGATTATTTCTAAAAGCAGATTGGGTGAAACGCCCATTTGCGAAGCGGACAAAATAGAAATTATTCACGCAGTCGGTGGCGGCTAATAACACTTGGAACAATTATGCAAGATTTATTACAGATCGGTTCACGCCAATTCCAGTCTCGTCTTTTAGTAGGCACAGGCAAATATAAAGATTTAAATGAAACAGATCAGGCCATTCAGGCCAGCGGTGCAGAAATTGTAACGGTTGCTATTCGCCGGGTGAATATTGGTCAGCATCCAGACCAACCGAACCTGCTTTCAGTGGC
>NZ_DFDO01000118.1:0-5090 GCF_002367915.1 Acinetobacter sp. UBA3025 | reverse complement strand
ACGAACCTGCTTTCAGTGGTTCCACCAGAAAAATACACCATTTTACCAAATACTGCGGGCTGTTTTGATGCCAATAGCGCAGTACGCACCTGTATGCTAGCACGTGAACTGCTGGATGGTCATAACCTGGTAAAACTGGAAGTTCTGGGCGATGAAAAGACCCTTTATCCAAATATTACCGAGACCTTGAAAGCGGCGCGTACCCTGATTGATGACGGTTTTGAAATCATGGTCTATACCTCAGATGATCCGATCGTGGCACAAGAACTGGAAAGTATGGGCTGCGTAGCAATCATGCCTTTGGGTAGCCTGATCGGTTCAGGTCTAGGGATTCTGAATCCACACACGATTTCGATTATTAAAGAAAATGCCAAAGTGCCTGTGCTGGTTGATGCGGGTGTCGGTACTGCCAGTGATGCAGCGATTGCCATGGAACTCGGCTGTGACGGCGTACTGATGAATACTGCGATTGCTGCTGCACAAAATCCGGTCTTGATGGCCTCTGCGATGCGTAAGGCGGTTGAAGCAGGTCGTGAAGCATTCCTGGCCGGTCGTATGCCACGCAAACGCATGGCCAATGCCAGCTCACCTGAAACCGGTTATTTCTTTAAATAATAATCGAGGCTAGAGGCCCAAAAAATTATTTGAATCATATCGATCTGTTCAGGAGTTTCTAGCAAACTCCTGAACTTTTAATTTTAGATACCCAAATCAACTTTGAAAATTAAATATTAAAAGTTCACGTCTTGGTTTGGATTATTTCAAATAGAAAGTTCATATCTAATAGTTGAATTTATAAAAAAGCTTTAAAGTTCACCATAAATATCTATCCAATATTCAAAGAAATGACTTAACCTATTTGGCTAAACTTATTACTTAGCTTTGACCATCAATAGAATTAAAATAAAAGGAATTTAAGCCGATGCTTCATCAGATCAAACTGCCTTGCCTATTTAGCACCCTGCTGTTTATCACATTTACACAAAGTGCATGTGCAACACCTCAGACAGGTAGTTCTCTAAAATCAAGCTATCAGCAGTCATTTGTTCCGAAAAATTGGAAAATTTTGGAAACAGCGCAAGGCGATTTAAATCAGGACGGTCAAGCAGATCTCGCGCTGATTATTGAAGATACTAATCCCGAAAACTTTGTTGCAAATGCAGGTGTAGGCAATCATGTTCTGAATACCAACAAACGAAAACTTTTGATTTTATTCAAGCAGGCAAATGGTTATCAGCTTGTAGCTAGTAATACTACTTTACCAACCGAAGGTGATGTAGAGTCGCCTTGCCTCACTGATCCACTTGGTGAATCCGAAGCCTTAAGCATTCAAAAAGGTGTACTTCGGGTTCATTTACATTATTGGCTAAGCTGTGGTTCATGGTATGTCACCAATTATACTTATACCTTTCGATACCAAAATAATGCTTTTAAATTAATTGGCTATGATGTGGATGATTTTCACCGTGCCTCGGGTGAGAGTACAGCACGAAGCATTAACTTTTTAACAGGTAAGGTAAAAACTACAACAGATGAAAATGAATTTGCGGAACAGACGCAACCTGCCAAAGTTCAATGGTCCACCTTAAAACACCGCTACGCACTGAAACTTGAACAGGTTCAATTTAATCAGCCACAAGAGTTCGAATAAAATTAAATATTACAAACTCTTTCAAACTGAGAATTACAGTTTAAAGTGCTTCTAAAATCCGAATCTTTACACTCGCAACCGCACCTTTAGTGGCCTTAGCATGTTGCTGCATATTTACACTATGCATGTGGGTTTCCAGATGCTGAATACTTTCCCATTTTTCAAACATCATGATTGAAAAAGGCACTTTGGTCTGTAATCGGCTCTCAATTGCCGGATGATCAATATAGACATCATAAAGATGACAGCCTGGCTCTTGTAATACCTGTGCGCGGATGTTATTAAATGAATCCAGCACTGTTTTCAGATCTTGTTCCGAATGACAAATGATTTCAGCAATAACGGTTAGCATGGTCATATCTCCTGGTTAAGCAAAAATTTGAATTAAATGTTCACGATACTGTGTAATATACGCTTCAACTTCAGGGGCTTTAATTACATCATTCACAATAAATGTCGGTAAAGCCTGCATCCCCAAGAATTGGTTGGCTTTATGAAAAGGTAGGTAAACGCCATCTACACCCACGCCATGAAAAAACTGCTCGGTATCCGTAAACGCATCCATCGGTGCATTCCAGGTAAGAGATAACATATAGTTTTTATCGTGAATCAGGCCACCTGAGCCGTATTGTTTTGAAGCATCTGAACGTGAGCGACCATCATTTGCATACAGGCTGCCATGCCCTTCGGTAAAAACATCATCAATATACTTTTTCACTGGCCACGGCGCACCCATCCACCAGCCTGGCATTTGGTAAATGACCGTATCTGCCCAAAGATATTTTTCCACTTCTGCTTTTGCATTATATTCACTATCAGCACGAGTCACCTGAACCTGATGCCCCAGCTTTGTTAATACTTCTTGAGCCAGTTCGGCCAAAGTATCATTTAACTGACCATTTGAATGGGCGAAAGCTTTTGCGCCATTAATTAATAAAATATTTTTCATGGAAAGAACCTGAAACCAAAAATTTATGCAGGCACTATATAGATTCTGCTTATTGCTAAAAAGCGGTGATTTTGCAAATCATTATTGACTAAATATCAATAATCACTTTGGAAGCAATAAAAAAAGCGCCCTATGGCGCTTTTTTCAAAATTTTGAGATTAAGGAATCAAACCTTCATCACGCATTGCAATCTGTACAGACTGACGTTCTGCAACCTTATTACGGATATGAATAATATTTTTATATGGACTCAGATCATGTTCAATCTGGTTCGACCAGTTGGTCAGAACAAACAGGTAAGCATCTGCCGGACCGAAATTATCATCGACCAGATAATCGTTGTCCGATTCACCAATTGCCTTATCGATATAACTCAATAAACGGTCAATTTCTGCATAGGCTTTTTCTTTGGCTTCATCTGATAATTTTCCTGTGAAGAAGACAGCATAAGCATCATGCAGTTCTGAGTTGAGATAACCTAACCACTCCAGCACTTTGGCACGTCCCATGCCAGAAGGTGGAATCAGATCTTGTTTTGGATCGTGTTGAGCAAGAAACGGTAAAATTGCAACATTTTCTGTAAGAATTAAACCCGGATTAATTTCTAATGCTGGTACATAACCCTTTGGGTTAATTTCGTAATAATCTGCACCTTTTTCTGTTTTATGGGTTTTTAAGTCAACACGTTCCAAATCAAAATCGACATTAATTTCATTTAAAATAATATGAGCTGCCAAAGAGCACGCGCCTGGCGAATAGTAAAGCTTCATTTCTGATCCTTGTTATACACTTCTCAATGTTTTAAATCGCTTCTGACAAACTTTCAAGTGATCAAACCTGTAAATTGCAAAAAAGCGTAACTGTGATTCAGCACAGTTACATATCCAATATTGAGGAATTTACAGGCTTTTGCAAGTCAATCTTGTGTAGATTTTTATCTGTATCTGTTTAAGATACGCAGGTTCTCAAAATTTAGATGATATTTCGTGATTAACCTGAAAAAAGAAGAATGGTTTTCCAATATCCGGACTGATGTGCTGGCAGGTCTGGTGGTTGGACTGGCCCTGATTCCTGAATCTATTGCTTTTTCTGCGATTGCAGGTGTTGATCCGCAAGTCGGCTTGTATGCCTCTTTCTGTATTGCGGTGTCCATTGCCTTTTTCGGTGGTCGTCCTGCCATGATCTCTGCGGCGACTGGTGCAATGGCACTACTGATGATTACGTTGGTCAAGGATCATGGTTTGCAATATCTGCTTGCAGCCACAATTCTGACCGGGATTATTCAGGTGATTGCGGGCTTTTTTAAAGTTGCCAAGCTGATGCGTTTTGTGTCGCAGGCTGTGGTATATGGTTTTTTGAATGCCCTCGCGATCCTGATTTTTGTGGCACAAATCCCGGAAATTAACCGGATGGACAGTACGGGTTATCTGTTCATTTTAGTAGGTTTGATAATTATCTATCTGTTTCCTTATATATCGAAAATCGGTAAAGCGATTCCATCGCCTCTGATCTGTATCGTCGTGCTGAGCGCACTTGCGTTATTGCTTGGTGCAGATATGCGTACTGTGAGCGATCTGGGCCAGTTTCCAGATACCTTACCCGTCTTTCTTCTTCCGGAAATTCCACTGAATCTGGAAACCTTGCAGATTATCCTGCCTTATTCCTTTACTTTAGCCACTGTAGGTCTGCTTGAAAGTATGATGACGACTACAGTGATTGATGAAGTTACCGGAACTGAAGGTGACCGACATCAGGAATGTCGTGGTCAGGGTATGGCCAATATTGTCAGCGGTTTTATGGGCGGAATGGCCGGTTGTGCCATGATTGGTCAGTCGATTATCAATGTCTCTTCAGGTGCACGTACCCGTTTATCCACTTTGGTGGCTGGCGTGTTTTTGCTGTGTCTGGTGGTCTTCCTGAAAGACTGGCTGGCTTATATTCCAATGGCTGCGCTGGTTGCCATTATGATTATGGTGTCATTTACCACCTTCCAGTGGGGTGCAATCAAACAGTTTGGCAAGCATCCGCTAGAATTTAATACCGTGATGATTGCTGTGATAATTGTCGTGCTTGCTACTCATAATCTGGCGCTCGGTGTATTTGTCGGTGTATTGCTCTCTGCCCTGTTTTTTATTAATAAACTGGAAAGAACTGTACATGTCTCGACTTATTTGCATAAGCCTAATTCACGTAGCTACAAAATTTCTGGACAGATCTTTTTCAGTAGTACAGAAAAGTTCTACCAGTTTTTTGATTTTAAAGAAAAACTAGATCATGTTGAGCTGGATCTGACCCATGCACATATCTGGGATGTGACTTCAGTAAATATGCTCAATAATGTCATCCAGAAGTTTAAAGCCCAAGGCATAGACGTGACTGTAATTGGTTTAAATGAAGCCAGTAGCACTTTGATCGACCGTTTTAGTACCTGATCAAGCTGGATGTGTAAAAGAGCCAACTGGCTCTTTTATTTTGCCTGGGATCTCTGGC
>NZ_DFDO01000255.1:0-6522 GCF_002367915.1 Acinetobacter sp. UBA3025 | reverse complement strand
GGCCAGAATCTGCAAGATTTGCTGATCAATGCAGATGCCGCTATGTTGACTTCCAAGTATCAGGGACGGAATACCTATTCTGTTTTTAATTTCTCGACCGACCAGCATGAAAGCAAGAGCCAGAGTAGACTGATCAATGATCTGTATAAAGCACTAGAAGAGCAGCAATTTATCTTGGTTTATCAGCCAAAATTTACCCATGATGAGCAGATCTGTGGTGTAGAAGCGCTAATCCGCTGGAAGCACCCATTGCATGGTTTGTTGGGTCCGAACATTTTTATTCCGGGGGCAGAAAAAACCGGTCTGATTATTCCGATGGGCTTCTGGGCTTTGGAGCAGGCCTGTAAACAAATTCAGCTTTGGGAAGCTGATCATGCTGATTTTTTCCCGATCGGCGTCAATTTATCTGCAATTCAGTTTGAGCATAAGCATCTGATCAGTACGCTGGAGCAACTTCTGAATCAATATAAAATTGATCCTCAACATTTGATGATTGAGATTACTGAATCGACTGCCATGCATCATATTGATTCGAGTATCCGGACTTTGCAGCAGTTGCGTCAAATGGGCATCCAGCTAGCGATTGATGATTTTGGTACTGGGCATTCCAGCTTTCTGTATTTAAAAAAACCTGCCTGTCGATGAGTTAAAAATTGACAAGGAATTTATTCAGGGTCTGAGTGCAGGTTCCAAGGAAGAAATGATTCTGGAAAGTATTATTCAGCTGGCCATTAAACTCGGCCTGAAAGTAACGGCTGAAGGAATTGAAACTGTGCAGCAAGCGGAAATTTTGACCCGTTTGGGCTGTCAGCAGATGCAGGGCTATCTGCTGGGTAAACCGATGGATGTTGAGCAACTTGAAGCTAGGACCTTTGTTTCTTAAATTCAGTAAATCACTATTTCGAATTTTTTGTTATTAAACTAATCAATTGTAAATTATAAAATTTATGTGGTTATCGATTTATAATTTTTAGATTGAGTAGTGAATTCAATCTGCTAAATAAACGAGTCAAAAAAATATCAGTTCAACCTAAAAAGAGAATGGGAAACTACGATTTCTCCAGTTTATAGGGCTGCTTATTGGCTCTAGAAATCTGCTACAATATCGTCAATTTTTCATATTGATCGTATTTGATCTTGAGCACTGCGGTTCTGCAGTAGGTACTTTCCATGAGTTTTAAAGATGAGTTAGCGGCGCAGGTCGCTCAGCGACGTACATTCGCCATTATTTCCCACCCCGATGCCGGTAAAACCACCATGACAGAAAAACTGCTGTTATGGGGTCAGGCCATTCAGGTTGCAGGTATGGTGAAAAGCCGTAAATCGGATCGTGCAGCCACTTCTGACTGGATGGAAATGGAAAAAGAGCGTGGGATTTCGATCACCACGTCCGTCATGCAGTTCCCGTTCAAGGACAAGATGATTAACCTGCTCGATACCCCGGGACATGAAGATTTCTCGGAAGATACTTACCGTACCCTCACTGCGGTAGACTCAGCGCTGATGGTGATTGACGGTGCAAAAGGTGTCGAGGAACGTACCATTAAATTGATGGAAGTGTGTCGTATGCGTGACACCCCCATCATTTCTTTCGTCAACAAAATGGACCGTGAAATCCGTGAGCCTTTAGAGCTGCTGGATGAAATTGAAAATGTCCTGAAAATTAAATGTGTGCCGATTACCTGGCCACTCGGTACAGGACGTGACTTTGCAGGTGTCTATAACCTGCTCGAAGAAAAGTTCTATGTCTATAAAGCCGGTTTTGGTTCAGTGATTACTGATATCGAAGTTCGTGATGGCTATGATCATGCAGACTTACGTGAAAAAGTCGGAGAGCTGGCTTGGGCTGCGTTTGAAGAATCGTTGGAACTGGTACAAATGGCGAATGAGCCATTAGATCGTGAAGAATTCCTGGCAGGCCGTCAAACTCCAGTGCTGTTCGGTACTGCTTTGGGTAACTTCGGTGTCGACCATGTTCTGGATACATTTAGCGAATATGCACCGCCTCCCAAAGCGCATCCAACTCAAGACCGTAAAGTAGAGGCGGATGAAGAAGGTTTCACAGGCTTTATCTTCAAGATTCAGGCCAATATGGACCCGAAACACCGCGACCGTATTGCTTTCATGCGAATCTGTTCAGGTAAGTATGAAAAAGGCATGAAAATGAAGCACGTGCGTATCGATAAAGAGATCCGTATTAGCGATGCCTTGACCTTCCTGGCCGGTGACCGTCAGCATCTGGAAGAAGCATGGCCGGGTGATATAATCGGTCTGCATAACCACGGTACCATCCAGATCGGTGATACCTTCACTTCCGGTGAAAAACTGCAATTTACCGGTATTCCGCACTTTGCGCCGGAAATGTTCCGCCGTGTCCGTCTGAAAGATCCATTGAAGTCAAAACAGCTGCAAAAAGGTCTGAAAGAGCTTTCTGAAGAAGGTGCGACTCAGGTATTCATGCCACAAAACAGCAATGACCTGATTGTCGGTGCTGTGGGTGTGTTGCAGTTCGAGGTGGTAGCGTATCGTCTGAAAGAAGAGTACAAGGTGGACTGTATTTATGAGCCAGTGAGCATCAATACAGTACGTTGGGTGTCTTGTGCAGATGAGAAGAAATTCAACGAATTCAAGAAAAAAGCCCATGACCAGTTATCTGTAGATGGTGGTGGTCACTTGACTTATCTTGCACCAAGCCGGGTGAATTTACAGCTGATGCAAGAACGTTATCCAGATATCGTATTCCGTAATACACGCGAACACTAAGCCTTCAGGCTTGGAAAATGTTAAACAGCTTCTCCGGAAGCTGTTTTATTTTGTGCTACATTTAAACGACTCATTACTTATATCTCTAAAAAATCATGAAGTTTAGTAAGGAAATCCTGCTCGGCTCAGTCATTGGCTGTAGTTTGTTACTTGGAGCATGTGATAAAAATGAAAAAAAACAGCCAGCTACGGAACAGAAAAAATCTGCAGCAGTCACCCCTGAAGAAAAAGCCAAAGTTTTGCCTTATCTGAATATTCAGGAGAAATCGGCCGATATTGCCTTGCCATTTTGTGAAACTAAAAACTGTATTAATCTGGATATTCAGACCTTAAAGACAGCTGATTCCTGGCTAAACCAGTCTATTGAAAAACAGCAGGCAAAAGTCATTCAGGATCAAATTGGCCTAAAGCAGGATATGAGTGTGCAGCAGGCGGTTAATGCCTATGTAAAAAAATCAGATGCCTGGCAAGCCCAGCTCAAACTGAACAAGGCCTATGAGTTATCGCTGTATACCCGCATTCCTTATCAGCGCAATCAATTTGTGTTAATGCAAATTGGGGTAGACAGCACACAGGAAAATATCCGCGTTAATGAACGCTATTATTTTTTTGTGGCTGACCGGCTGCAGCAAAAAATACTCAGTCCTCTGGATATTATCAATCCTGAACAGCAGTTGCAGATGGACCAAATTGTGCAGCAGGCTTACCAAAAATGGTTAAAGGACAATAATGCAGAAGTCCAGCAGAAAGCTCCAAAAAAACTGTATTGGGGGCAGACGGACTGGTTCTTTGATCAGGAAGGAATTGGTCTACATTATCGTAGTCAGGAAATTAGCAAAGATGCCAAACAACTGGACATCTATTTAACCAAAGAACAAACACAACAAGTCTTGAAAGTGGATATTTATCAGAATATGTTCTAACAGGTAGGTCCTGCAAGGATAAATGATGATGTTGAACAAAGGTTAATGCATGTCAAATTATAAGAATGTTTTATGTCTGTCAGTATTGGCATCGGCGGTTTTGCTGAGTGCCTGCCAGCCTAAGGAAAGAGAGCCAAAAGAGCCTGCTGCGCCTGAAGTGGTACAGGCTCAGCCTGAAGTGTTGAAGCTGAGCGGTGATACTGAGAAGCTGAAACTGGCCATGCCTGAATGTGAAGGAAAAAACTGTCCTGAGATTTCTATTGAGCGATTGAAAAGCAATCAGCCATTTATTGATGAATGGATAGATCAGCAGATTCTGCAGCAGCTACAGGGTATTTTGTCTATTGATGCGATCGAACCGGCGAAACCATCGGCTGCCAGTGAAGCTGAAGCCGCTGCTTCCGAACCGCAAACCGCATTAGCCAATGTCAAAACTCCAAAACAGCAGCTTGAAGAGCAGATTCAGCCGCATATGCAGACTTTCCTGAATCTGGACAAGGAACTGAAAGCACTCAGTGCCAGCCATAGTATCAGTCTGATGATCAAACCGAGAATTCTGCAGTCTGGCGATCCACTCGCGACTGTGGTCTTAAACAGTACCCATTATCTCGGTGGTGCGCATGGCGCTTCTGCTCAGACTTACTACAATTTTGACCTTGAGCAGAAAAAGCTGATTAAGCTGGACGATATCATTCTGCCTAAACAAAAGGCTCAACTTGAAGCCAAAGCTTATGAGGCTTTTAAAGCCTGGGTGATGGAATCCAAACTGGCCAATGATGTAGCTGAATATGAACAGGCCTGGAAATTCAAACTGACTGATAATTTCTATCTGTCTAAACAAGGATTGGCACTGCAATATGCCGAATATGAGATTGGTCCTTATGTGGTGGGTTTGCCACGTCTGGTCATTCCTTATGAACAGCTGAATGGCATTCTGAAACCTGAATATCTGCCTCAAACAGAGAACGCTGCTTCAGAAGCCGAGCCTGCAACTCCTGCCAAAGCACGCTGATGGTTTCGTTATTTGATACCCATACCCATTTTGATGTTCCCGATTTTGATCATGATCGGGAACAGCTGGCTTATGCATCCAAAGCAGCAGGGGTGGAGCATCTGGTCTTAATTGGTTTTTTACAGAGCCGGTTTAAGGATTTATTGCAGACGCATCATTTTATTAATCAGTTAGACAATGCGCCTCAAAGTCATCTGGCACCCGGCCTGCATCCATTTTATATTGAGCAGCATCAACCTGAGCATTTACAGGATCTGGAGCAGTTATTAAGCACAGAGCCTTGTATTGCCATTGGTGAAATTGGTCTGGATACTTTCGATAAACGGCATAAACAGCCGGAACTTTTCCAGAAACAGAAAGATTTTTTTGCTGCACAGCTGGAACTGGCGCAGCAGTTTGATAAACCTGTGTTACTGCATATCCGTAAATCTCATGCCGATGTTTTACAGATTCTAAAACAGCATCAGTTTAAACAAAGTGGTATTGCCCATGCTTTTGGTGGCGGGATTGAAGAAGCCAAAGCCTTTATTAAACTGGGCTTTAAGCTTGGGATAACAGGGCAAATCACCAATCCGAATGCCAAAAAACTGCACCAAGTCGTACAGCAGGTAGGACCGGAACATCTGGTGCTTGAAACCGACTGTCCGGACATGACGCCCTTATGTTGCCAGCATTCTACTGAGCAGCGAACTCGCAATACGCCTGCCAATCTGCCTTATGTCCTGCAAGGCCTGGCCAAGAGTCTGCACATGGATCAAGATGAACTGGCACAGCAGCTCTGGAAAAATACCCATCAGGCTTTACATCTGGCGATCTAAGATAAAACCATACATCGGTCGGAAACTGGATTCCAATTTATGATCCAGTGAAAAAAAGGCGCATTATGCAATTTCTAAAATGCTTTAGACTTGGCATCATGCATATAAATTATTTTGAGTGAGATTCACATGGCACAAGGACTATTGGCGGGTAAGCGCTTCTTGATCACAGGTATTGCAAGTAAATTATCAATTGCTTTTGGTATTGCTCAGGCATTACATCGTGAAGGTGCAGAACTCGCTTTTACTTATCCAAATGAAAAGCTGAAAAAACGTGTAGATGATTTTGCTGCACAATTCGGTTCGGAATTGGTTTTTCCTTGTGATGTGGCCGTAGATGCTGAAATTGACAATGCATTTGCAGAACTGGCAAAACACTGGGATGGTCTGGATGGCGTCGTACATTCAATCGGTTTCGCACCAGCACATACTTTAGATGGTGATTTCACTGACGTGACGGATCGCGAAGGCTTTAAGATTGCCCATGACATCAGTGCTTACAGCTTTATCGCGATGGCACGCGCTGCGAAGCCATTACTGGCTGCACGTCAAGGCTGCCTGTTAACGCTGACTTATCAAGGTTCTGAGCGTGTGATGCCAAACTACAATGTGATGGGTCTGGCGAAAGCTTCTTTAGAGGCAGGTGTACGTTACCTGGCATCTAGCTTGGGCGCAGAAGGTATTCGTGTCAATGCGATCTCAGCCGGTCCAATCCGTACATTAGCAGCGTCTGGTATTAAATCGTTCCGTAAAATGCTGGACCTAAATGAAAAAGTGGCTCCACTAAAACGCAATGTGACCATTGAAGATGTCGGTAATGCAGCATTGTTCCTGTGCTCACCATGGGCGAATGGGATTACTGGTGAAATCATGTATGTCGATGCGGGTTATAACACAGTAGGTATGAGTGCTGAACTGATGCTGGATGCAGAATAAGTCGCTTTAAAAGATTAATTCTCAGCAAAGAAAACCCCTCATTATTGAGGGGTTTTTATTTTTAATTCTA
>NZ_DFDO01000256.1:0-4365 GCF_002367915.1 Acinetobacter sp. UBA3025 | reverse complement strand
CGCTCTTCCGATCTAAGTTCGGTATTGCTCAAACCATGAAATATCTTTGAGAGAATGACGACGTGCCATCTGCTGTAGGAAAGGTTTAAATTCTTCCAACGGCGGCAAAATTTTGGTACTAATTGCGAAGATCAGACAATAGGCCACATATAGATCTGCAGCAGAAACTTTTTCATCTAAAAGATAAGGCTTGGCCTGCGACAAACCTCGTTTAAAAAAATCAAATACCGCGGCTTCGTTACCAAAACTTAAACTGGTTCGGACCTTTTCAATCTGTTCTTGAGATACTTGTAAATTTTTTACATCAATATATTCAGTCAGTGGCCCATGACAGAAGAAAATCCATTTTAAATAAGTACCACGCTTGGGATCATCTAAAGCGGGTGCCAATCCTTTGTCCTGATACTTATCTGCCAGATAGATGATAATAGCCGCCATTTCTGAAATTACGACGCCTTGATCAACCAGACAGGGAACTTTACCCATCGGATTGATCTGAAGATATTCAGGTTAATGCATATCTTTAAAAGGAACTTCCACCTGCTCAAGCTGGTCTTCAATCTGTAGTTCTTTAAGGATAGGCAGCAAGGTCATGCCGCGTGACTGAGGGTTGTTATAGAGCTTCATCATTCTGCTTCAACCGATTTCTTATTTTTTGAATTTCAGTATAAAGCGATTTTCCTCTGCGATTAAAAAGCATGTGCTACAGATCATTTCTGTAGCACATTTCATTTATGGAAGATCAATAATTTACTTAAAAAGGTCTACACAAAACTTTTCTTTAAGCACTTTCAGAATCAGTTCAATCGCAGGATGCTGGTTATTTTTACGGTAACTGACATAGAGAGCAATCATCGGTAAAGGTTCCAGCGTTTTCTTCACCACAATATTATCGCCGAGTAAAGGAATCACATAGGCTGGTACCAGACTCCAGCCAACCCCCATGCCGACCAGATTGACATTCAGCAGAATATTGGTGGAATACTGCACCACATTCACGTTCAGTTTCGACTGCCTAAAGAAATCATCAATAATCTTATGCAGCTGTGGTGAGGCTTGTTCATCACTAATCACAAAGTCCTGATTTTCAAACTTCTTGATGCTGACATAGGGCATTTCTGCGACCGGAGAATTTTTCGGCACAATCAGCGTCAGTGGCTCATCAAAAATCTGAACGGACTCAAACTCATCCGACTGATCTCGGTAGCGGGTAAAGGCAATATCAATACTGCCCTGTCTCAGCGCGCTAAACTGTTCTGCATCGGTCAGGCTATGAAACAGTGCTTTCAGTTCAGGAAAATGTGCACGGATATTCGGCATGATATAAGGAAAAATTTTCATTTCCGCGACCGGTACGAAGCCGATATTCAGCTGACCCTTATGTGTATGGGCGATCTGACGGGCTGCCTGCACGGCACGTTCCGCATGTTCTAAGCTCAACAGAGCTTCCTTTAGAAAAGCCTGTCCAGCCTCGGTCAGCTCAACCTTGCGGTTATTCCGCTCCAGCAATTGCGCATCTACTTCACGCTCCAGATCCTTAATCTGCTGACTGAGTGAAGGCTGAACAGTATTCAGTTTTTCAGCTGCACGGGTGAAATTCAGCTCTTCAGCCACTGTAACAAAATAGCGTAAATGTCTTAATTCCATTTTATTCTTCCGGTAAGGATGCTGAAATCGAAGGTCGCTTCCTGGCCACATATTGACGGTAGATCAATAAAGTGAAAATCACCATCACTGCACAGAACATATAGGTCTTTTCAAAACCGTATTGCGCAATGATCATACCCATCACTACTGAACCCACTGCCAGTCCAATATCAAACAGGGTAAAAAAGGTAGAAATTGCATGGCCCATACGCTGTTTTTCGACAGATTGAATCGCCAGCGTTTGTAAACATGGAAATAATGAACCGTAACCAATTCCGATAAATACCGCAGACAACCACATAGTCCATTGGCTGGACATGACACTGACAATCATCATGCCAATCGCAAAGAAAATAAAGGAAGGATAGATAACTGCACTTGGTCCTTTACGGTCGTAAATTTTGCCCACCCAAGGCCGTACCAACAACATTGAGGCCGCAAAAACAATAAAGAAGATGCCGGTATAAGCCAGTAGTTGCTTGGTTTCACTAAAGGGCGTGATAAAACTCATGATACTGGAGTAAGCAAAAGCCGTGAGCAGTGCCACAAAACTCACCGCCAGCACTTTGACTTCAATAATGTCATGCAGGCTGAATTTTGATTTTTCGACCACTGTAGCTTGAGGTTTTGCTAATTCGGTAATTTTCAGCATGAAGGAAAAGATCAAGCCGATAGAGATAATCACGGCAAGCAAGCCAAACAGCACTTTAAAGCTGGTGAACTGAACTACGGTTAAGGCCAGTAATGGACCAAATACCACACCCAGATTAGTCGACATGACAAAATAGCCCATGCCCTCACCCTTACGAGATTCCGGAATAAACTCATTTGCAACGGGAACGGTGACCGTCGTCAGTATGCTGAACCAGATCCCATGTAAGAAACGCACTGCCAATAATGACCACATGCTATCGACCAGCAGATAACTAAAGGAAAATAAGGCAAAAATAACTCCGGCTCCGCGCATTGCCAATTTCTTGCCGAGTTTCTCGATGATCATGCCAGAAAAAGGTCGAATGGCGATGGATGAAACTAAGAACAGGGTCAAAGCCAAACCTGCTTCTTTGACTGATCCGCCCAGACCTTTCATGATATAAACCGGCAGAATGGTCAGTAAGGCAAAGTAATAGACAAACAGGAACAGATTGTTCAATAAACACAGAATAAAGGAGCGATTCCATAAGCGCTCAGGACTAGCAGACATAACACGCAACTTTTAAAAACAAATTTAAGAACTGACTAAACTCAGAGAGAAATCAAAGCTGGGCTTAAGGCCAGATCTACCAGATTCTGGATATATTGATCATCCGGCATGCGGTTGAAGAAAATGATCTGGTAATGAATCGGCCCGTATAAGGTGTCCAGCATCAGATCAAAAGGATAATCCGCACGTAATTCCCCACGCTCGATGGCCTGTTGAATCAATTGGTGGGTTTGTTTTCGACGTGGTAATAGATACTGCTGAAAAAAGTCTGCAGCCAGCTCCCGATGATTGGCCATAACGACCAGCAAAGCTCGGCCTACCGGATGATTAAGTGCCTGAACCAACAGAGTTAGCTGTTGAACCAGATTACTGCGCAGGCTTTGTGAAGCATCCAGTTCAAATACCCCTGCTGTGCGCTGCTTAAAGGCATCTAGTACCAGTTCAGATTTATGTTTCCACCAGCGGTAAATCGTAGATTTGCCAACCCCTGCCCGTGCAGCCACATCTTCAATGGTTAGCTGATGATATTCACCTTCTGCCAGTGCATCCGAAACCGCCTGCAGAATACTGTGCTGACGCCGTGAACATTTTTCTTCTTCACTCATGCTTAAAACCAAAAAACAAAACGATACGTATCGTTTCATATTAGATTAAAAAAGAAGCTTAAGCCAGAGTTAAATGAATTTTATAGGCAAAAAAAAGACCTCTCATTGAAGGTCTTTTTAATAAGCAAATTAAGTTTAGTTCTTAGCTATGCGCTGATTTTTTATAGATACTGCATGAAGGATGATGATTTTCCTGCAGACGGGCAACTTTACGTTGTTCAGCTGCTTCAAAACGGCAACGTTTCCAGTCATTGTCCAGATTCAGCGGTGGAATCTGTTTAGGCTTACCATTTTCATCAACAGCGACCATCGTGAAGTAGCAACTATTGGTATGGCGTACAGTACGTTTCTGAATATTTTGCGCTTCTACACGAATGCCAATTTCCATTGAAGTACGACCTACATGGTTCACACTTGCCAGGAAAGTCACCAGCTCACCCACATGAATCGGTTCTTTGAAATTTACTTTGTCTACAGACAGGGTTACGACATAACTACCCGAATAGCGACTCGCACAAGCATAAGCAACCTGGTCCAATAATTTCAGAATTGTTCCACCATGTACATTTCCTGAAAAGTTCGCCATATCTGGCGTCATAAGGACCGACATCGTTAACTCTGACTGGTCATCCGATGCTGTTGCAATTTGATCTAAAGGGGCCATCGTTTTCTCTGAACTCTTTGAATGACAATGATATAGACCATTATTATAGCGTTTTTGGCCTAAATAAAATGTTCAATTCGGCAAATAAAACATCATAATTCTTGATATGAAATTTTTCTCCATACAAAAAAAAAGATATTCCTCTGAGGATCCATAGAAATCATCAGAAAGTTATTTTCAGTAAATATAAAATAAACAGGAATTTATCCACTAAATCATTTTCTTGAATCAATGCACTGCGCTTA
>NZ_DFDO01000198.1:778-2756 GCF_002367915.1 Acinetobacter sp. UBA3025 | reverse complement strand
ACTCAAGGTGATGTCCTGATTATTATCAAGCAGTAGACTTTCTGCCATGCTCAGGATCTTCTCTTTACGAAGAAGGAAGTTCTGCTGTCTTACAGTAGTCGTCATTTTCTTGACTCATCATTTTAGAAAAGGAACCTACTAAGAATATGCTATTTTCACAGGTATAGCTATAAAACTAAGGTCGTGATATTTATCTAAATTTGTATATTTATTCAACATTTCTTGTAGAAAAAAGTCATATACAGCTGCGCTAAAAATATTGTCAAGAAAATTGAACCCTTGAGATCAACTTTGCTAAATAAAATTCCATTTTCAATATATTTGATTTATGGTTTTAGGGCATAAAGCTGAATCATATTTTCGTTTTAAACCCAGACCAGACAAGGTTTAGCGAAGTGAAGCCAGAGTCATTTTAACAGCTTAAATTTTTCATTCATCAATGGATTTAAGTTTTAATGATTCAGTAAATACCAGAGGTATAAAGTTTTTGATTTTAAATTTTATATCGCTAATTTATGTCAATGAATTCATCGCCAGATTAATTCGATATGATGATTTTTGAATGACATGCATGGATTCGAGCAAAAAGCCTCAAAATATTTTCTCGAATCCATAATGAAAAAATACTCAGTAACAGGATTGAGTATCACCATTTTAGGAAGTTGAAAATGCCGATTTATAATGCGCCGCTGAAAGACATGGAATTTATTTTAAATGATGTATTTCATGCTGAACAATTTTGGCAAGGTAACGAAAATCTTGCACATCTCGATATGGCGACTGCAAATGCGGTTCTGGAAGAAATGGCAAAATTTTCAAAAAATGTCATTCTTGATCTGAATCGTCCTGCAGATGAAGAGGGTGGTGCTCAGTTTAACAATGGTGTAGTGACGACACCCAAAGGTTTTAAAGAAGCGTTCAGACAGTTTGCCGAAGGTGGCTGGGTAGGCTTGGGTGCTCCTGAAGAATGGGGCGGACAAAACATGCCGAAGATGCTCACGGTTCTAGCGGATGAAATGATCTGGAGCACCAATCCATCTTTTATGCTTTATCCGCTATTAACGGTGGGTGCAGGTATGGCCATCAATGACCGCGCCTCACAGGAACAAAAAGAAACTTATTTACCAAAATTCTATACGGGTGAATGGTCGGGCACCATGTGCCTGACTGAACCACATTCCGGCACAGATCTTGGCATTATCAAGACTAAAGCTGAACCGAATGAAGATGGTTCATACAATATTACCGGCACCAAAATTTTTATTACCAGCGGCGAGCATGATCTGAGTGAAAATATCATTCACCTGGTACTGGCCAAAACCCCAAACGCGCCAGCAGGTTCACGCGGTATTTCCCTGTTTATTGTCCCTAAATTCCTGGTTAATGCCGATGGTTCACTCGGTGAGCGCAATGCGGTCGCTGCCGGTTCGATCGAACATAAGATGGGTATTAAAGGCTCGGCAACCTGTGTCATGAACTTTGATGGTGCCAAAGGCTATATGGTGGGTAATGAAAATGAAGGTCTGGCGGGCATGTTCGTGATGATGAACTACGAACGTTTGTCGATGGGGATTCAAGGCATTGGCGCGGCAGAATTTGCCTACCAGAATGCGGCACAATATGCGACGGACCGTTTACAGGGCCGTGCATCAACTGGTGCAAAATCTCCAGAAAAACCAGCCGATTCAATTCTGGTCCATGGCGATGTACGCCGTATGTTGCTGAATGTGCGTGCCAATAATGAAGCTTCTCGTGCTTTCGCAGTCTATGTCGGCCAGCAGCTGGATATTACCAAATACTCCACCGACCCTGAGGCGGTACGTAAAGCAACTGATCGTGTGGCTTTATTAACGCCTATTGCCAAAGCTTACCTCACCGATAAAGCACTGGATGCTGCACTTGAAGCACAAATGTGCTTCGGTGGTCATGGCTATATCCGTGAATGGGGCATGGAACAATGTATCCGTGACCTGCGCAT
>NZ_DFDO01000198.1:0-670 GCF_002367915.1 Acinetobacter sp. UBA3025 | reverse complement strand
ATGTATCCGTGACCTGCGCATTTCACAGATCTATGAGGGGACCAATGGGGTGCAGGCAATTGACCTGATTGGCCGTAAAACTACGAAATGTAAAGGTGCATATATTGCAGAGTATATTGCAGAAATCCGTGAATTTGCCCAAAGTCTAGATGATGCCTTAACGATTAAAAAGGCAACCTTAGATACCTGTCAGCAACTGGAAGATATTACCAATTTTATTGTTGAGCAGTCTCAGCAGAATCCTGATTTCGCCAACTCGATTGCTGTTGATTATCTGCATGCTGTAGGTCTGCTGAGCTTTGTCTATATGTATGCACGTATCAGCAAAGCGGCGGTTACCAAAGAAGAAAGCTATTTCAAGAACAAGCTGGTACTGGCAAATTACTATATTGCTAAAGTACTCCCGGATTTGAGTGCGAGAATTCAACGTATTCAGGCAGGTGCGGAGCTGGTGATGCAATTGCCAGAAGAATATTTCACTGCACAGGCCTAAACCCGCAAATATTGCGAAGGACGAACACTGTAGAGCTATTACTTTGCAGTGTTGATAACAATGATGTTAAAGGATGAGATTAGAATGATTGTAATTGTAGAAGCTGTACGTACCGCAATGGGCGGTTTTCAAGGCTCACTTTCAAGCTGTACGGCACCAGATTTGGGTGCTGTAGCG
>NZ_DFDO01000194.1:0-3617 GCF_002367915.1 Acinetobacter sp. UBA3025 | reverse complement strand
ACCGCTCTTCCGATCTTGGACCGCATATACCTGCTGCGCTTCGAGAATGGCTGTATGCCTCAGGATCATTGACGCAGCAATTAACGGATCTGGCTAGTGGACAGTTTCGGGTAGAACCACAGCAGGAACATTTTCAGCGTCTGGAATTTGTGGATGCGCGGTGGATGCAGATGCCACATCAGCATACGTCCTGGGTGCGGGAAAGCTATTTATATGGCTGTGAAGAGCAGCCATGGGTCAAAGCAAAAAGTATATTTCCGATATTAAGCTTGCAAAAACGTGCGCGGATTTTTCAGCATATTGGATCGAAGCCGATTGGCTGGCTATTATTCCAGCGGACCAATCCAAACTGTGAACGACGTGTGATTTATCTGGAAGAGGGTTGGACCCGTCAGAGCTGCTATACTTGGCATGGTTGTAAATTTATCGTACAAGAAACATTTTTACCGGCATTTGAACACTTTATACAAAATCAACAGGCTTAACTTGATATGGCAACTGCACAAGCAATTACCTGGCGTGAACGTCTGAGCGCCTATTATTATCTTTGTCGTTTTGATAAGCCAATTGGCACAGAGCTGGTCTTCTGGCCGACCATGTGGGCGCTATGGGTCGCAGCAAAAGGAATCCCTGATCTCAGTATTCTAGTGCTGATGATTCTAGGTGTAATTTTTATGCGCGCAGCGGGCTGTGCCATTAATGACTTTGCCGACCGTAAAGTGGATGCGCATGTCGAGCGTACCAAAACCCGTCCCTTAGCCACCGGTATTATTAGTGCTAAAGAAGCAGTGATGGTCTTTCTGGTGCTCGTCGCAGCCAGTGCCTGCCTGTTATTTTTCCTGCCGATTGAAACCTTTTACTGGTCCTTTGGAGCCTTGTTTTTAGCGTTCATTTATCCGTTTATGAAACGCTATACCCATTTGCCGCAGGTATTCTTGGGCGCTGCATTTTCCTGGTCAATTCCGATGGCCTATACCGCAGTCGGGCAGACACCGGACCTAACCTGCTGGCTTCTCTATTTTGGCAATCTGGCTTGGACCGTGGCCTATGACACGCAATATGCGATTACCGATCGTGAGTATGATTTAAAGATTGGAGTAAAATCGACAGCCATTTTATTCGGTCAGCATGATATTCAGATCATTAGTACCTTACAGGTTCTAAGTCTGGTCTTGATTGGCACGGCATTATGGATTGAGGATTTGCTTGTTCCATTTGGCCTGATGGGTCTGCTCGCAGTCGCAATTGATTTTATTTACCAATGGTCAAAAACTCGAGATAAGGACCCGCAGCGCTGTTTCTGGGCCTTCCGGCATAACCGTTGGGTGGGGCTGATGATTTTTCTTGGAATCTTTGCCGCGCTTCTGTAATTGCACCTTGTCGATTCATAACAAAAGCATCCTATAAGGGTGCTTTTTTTTATGCTTAATTCAAGATTCTTCATGAAAATCATAAACAACAATAAGGGATTAGAATATGAATAATGTAGTGAAAAACGGTTTCAAAAAAACCTGTCTGGCACTGGTATGTTCCATGTCATTATTCATGACTGCGTGTAATGACGATGACAATGATTCGTTCCGACCACAAGAAAGGGTATTTTTAAGTCAACAGTCTTATGATGAGGATACCTTGCCTGAAGCATCGGATATTCAAGTCATACGCTATAATATGCCAAACGTAAATGGTGAACGGGCTGAAGCGACAGCCATGGTATTTTATCCAAATACGCCTCAACCTCAAGACGGATGGAGGGTGGTGGTTTGGGAACATGGCACGGTGGGTAGCGGTGATTCTTGTGCACCCAGTAATAACCAGCTGAATAATAATTTTAGAGGATTGGCCAGCAGCTTGCTTGCACAGGGATATGTGATTGTTGCACCCGATTATGAAGGATTAGGTACTCGGGGGATCCATCCTTATTTAAATTTAAAAAGTGCGGCACAATCGGCTATCTATGCAGTAAGAGCCTTTAAAGAACAACAAGGAAATCGATTTAATGGTGCTTGGGTTTCAGTGGGACAATCCCAGGGAGGACACGCATCACTTGCAACAGCCCAGTTTGCCGATGAAGATCCAAATTATAAGGCGGCAGTTGCAGCAGCTCCGGCCTCAAGTCTGGGCTATATTATCAGTGAAGTAGCACCGCAAGCGCTTAGTGCTTTGGTTGAGGCTGGACAAGATAATGCTGCGAAAGCGGTCTATGCAGAATTATTGGCATATGCGGCTTATGTGGCTGTAGGGATTAAAGCTTATGAACCAGGCTTTAACTATCGCAATATATTTTCAAGCCGTGCAGCGATTGTGGCTGAAAAGGCAGAAGGTACGACTGGAGAAAATGGACTTTGTTTAGGGCCACTGATTACTGAATATATGCAAGATATTGATGATTATCTGGTGAATAATCCGGAAAAAACAGTCGTGGACTATCCGGGATTAGTAGAAAACTTCCAGAATAATTCGTCGGTTGAAAAGTTCCTTGAGAATAATCAGCCTGCAACTGAAAAAATTAATGTTCCTGTGATGATCATTCAAGGTACTGCAGATATGGCTGTTCCGTATCCAGTAACAAATACTTTACAACAGGGCTTGAAAGATATGGGAACCACAGTGAATTTTGTAGAGGTAGAGAATGCTTCACATACCGAGGCCATTGTACAAAGCAGAACCCAGCTGCTGACCTTTATTAATACCTATATGCCTTCAGGTATTTCTGTCAATCCTTAATCCTAAAAGGAGCTTCGGCTCCTTTTTATTCCTTGTGATGCTAGGCCTTGAGCAATCATTTAAGTTTGTTATAGTGGCTTAAGATTATAGGTTATCAGTATAGGCTCGTTATGTCGGAACAGACCAAACCCCGCAGTATCAAAAAACTGCTTATCTTTGGAACCTTGGCTTTGTGTGTTCCAATTTTTTTGGTGACCATGGCATTTTTAGCTGTTAATAGTGATGCGAAAAATCAGGAAAAATATAAACAGCAACAGGCTGACATGATTGCCCGGATTGAAGCACGCGAAGCGGCTGAAAAATCAAAGGCAGAGCAGGAGACTCAAGCAACTCAAGCTGCTTCCGAAGCTGAAATAAATTCCTCTCATTAAACTATTTATCTCAAATCTCTTTGAAGCTGCCGGATCGTTGGAATTTCAGTGTAGCGGATGACTGTGTAGCCGGCAGCAATCAGCATCGCATCGCGTTCCGCATCTTCCTGTTCCTTGCCAATATGGCTAGGGTCATCCAGTTCTATAATCGCCACTACATTATATTCCCGGTCCATCACCACAAAATCGGTCACTTTACGGTTGAACTTGCTGCGCATTTTCATATTGTCATGTGTGATCAAAGCACTAAATGCGACCTGTGCCAGAATATGATGGTGTGGAAAAGCATCTTTCAGGCGAGTAAACATCTTGCTTTCGAAAGCTGTAATGACACGCTTGGGATAGAATTTCGTCTGGCGGGTAAACAGATGGGGGAAGAGCAGGCAAATTAAGGCAAAGCTTGCCAGACAGCCAATCACAAAGAATATAAACTGACTCAAATCAAATACGGATCATAAAAGAGAAAAGAATAAAAAAACCCACTTCGCAATGAGTGGGTTTTTCAGAATCTTGGCTCTC
>NZ_DFDO01000233.1:0-5539 GCF_002367915.1 Acinetobacter sp. UBA3025 | reverse complement strand
TTTTAACCATAAAAGTATCAGGCCCATAAATAGCTATTACACCAGCAGTAACTAAAATTAAAAAATAGAAGACTAGAGTGAATCTAAATTTACTAACTTTTTTTATGTTCACGATATTATTAGATTTACTTATACTAGAATTTGGTATTTTTTGATTCCAAAAAAAACCCAGCCAGAATAAAACTGTAAAACATAATAATATTAGAGATGCACTATAAAGATCATTATAATCATATGAAAGTTGATAGAATGGAAATATATTTTCTTTAATATGAAAAAAAGCAGGGACAATTAAAATAAAAATAAAATAGCATGAAAAAAACACTGGTAAATAGCCATATCCTCTTCTACTTATACAAATGTATAATGAGAACAGATAAATAATTAAACTCATTATTAAGTTAAAATAAATCAAGATACGCCTCTAATATTAAAAATTATTTAAAATCTGACCAGCATCTGTTTAATGCTTGTATAGTTTTTAAAATTGATCTTTTATAAGTTAATTCCACATCATATATTCGTTTCAAGAACATATGTGCAAATCTTGACTGGGGTCTTAACAATAATAACTTTTCAATAAATGTTCCTCTATAGTCCATAAAAGGTGCATTATACTTATAAGCTAATAAACTTATTACAGTTTGGTCATGCCTATGATCCTGAAAATCATCTAAGTTAGATAGACCTTGAGTATTTTCCATATCGGTTAGAATTCTAGGATCTTGACAAGCTTCCAACCATTCTTCTAAAAACTCAAATGCCTTTGGACAAGGTGTCCAAAAACTATATGTAGCTTGTATCGGTGGTAAATTATAAATTTCCGGCTTATCCATATCCAGCAGAATAAAAGCATCTCGCTTGGTCCATTTAGACATAGGACCATGCTGGCCAATTGTTGGACCCAATACAAAACCATGTTTTTTTGTTAAAGAAATACAATTTTTGGGGAATGATTTAAATTGATAATAAGAAGAACGCCCTGCATCTGAGTAAACTAAAAGATCTCCTTCTTTAAGCTTTCTTAACTCTTGAAGAATAATTTGTGGCTTCCATAACCAATAGCCCGCCCCTCGGGATTGTGACAAAATGTCTTGGTTTTCCTCAACAAATGCAGGGTCTAAATGTTCCGGTCCTCGAGCACGTGCCTCATCAAACCCAACAGCTAGCGCAGACTGACACAGTTCATCACGCGCTTGAATAAAACTACCAGATGCGTAACTTAAGAAAATATTACGTGTCGTCATTTATATTCCTTCAATATCTTTTCATTACGCCACAAAATAAATAATCCACCAAGTGACAAAGCACAGGCACTTGCCAATACGGGACCATATACCGGCCAAAAAATTCGTAATATTGCGCTCAATAGCACAACACAGGCTATGCATAAGATTGATGAAATTAAATTGGCTTGCATTTGACCAGCAGAAAATCCAAGGGTATAAGCCGGTGCTCCCAAGGCATTCAACCAAAAACCTATAGCTAAGGTAGTTACAAAGGCAATTAATAATTTATCTATCTCTGTCAGTAATAAAAAAGATAGAAGAGGCGAACTCAAAACAACGAGCAGCATTACACCACCTGTTGCCAATAAAACCAGTCGACGTGCTCGAAAATAAAGCCTTTCGGCTTCTTGCGGATCAGATATTAACAGCCGAGTGATTGCGGGCGTCAGACCTAACACACCAGAAACAACGGCATTTCTAGGCAAAGCAACAAGTTTATACGCTATTTCATACAAGCCCAATGTCGACATACCTACAGAGTGGCCAATAATAAACTTGGACACAGGCTCAAATAAACCATTTACTAAATTAACGGCTTGCGCACGAATACTAAAATTAAATAACTCTCGAAAAAGAGATTTTGAACCTTCAACAGGAAAAATAGATAACTTGGCGCCATATTGTGAAAGATGGTGGTTAAATAAATACCAAGCAGCTATAGCAATAAAAATATTCTGTGCAAGTTGTCCCCAAGCCAGACCCGCTATACCAAACTTAGGCACCAATAAAACAATGATGAACATTTGTAACAGTGCACCAGCAACCGATAGATAAGCTGACATATATGCTAGATGTAGCCCGCGTAAAGCACCACTAATAACGTTGGCAATATTAGAAATCACAAAGACAGCTAACATCAGTGGTAAAATATGTAAAGCTTCGGCTTGCAAGTGACTTTCTGCAGGCACAATCCATTCTATTTTATAAGAAAAAATCAACCATCCTATTAATGCTAAGAACGAAAACAATGCAGTATTGATGACCAGAGCTGTATCTAAATACCCTCTAGCTTTTTGAGAATCTGTTTGAGCACTCACCATAGCAACGTGTCGTTCCGCAGAATTTCCCATCCCGACATCACCAATACGGATAATAAATATTGCAGCAGATAATACAGACCAAACGCCTAAAGCAGTTAATCCACCTTGTTCTACAACTAGTCTATATCCAATAAAAGTTAAAAGAATATTTATAAAAAATGCTGTTACCGTAGTAACAACATTTTTTTTAATATTTAACTTGCTAGACATGTTTATATGCTACCGTTGCTAGCAAATATAGAATTTAACTTTTGCCCACTTATTAACTTTAATTTCTCTTGAATATCTTGATCATCTATTGATTTAGAATTCTGCTGCTCTAGATTTAAAAAGAACTTTTCATGTTCATTTGGATAAATAGCTACATGCGGAATACCTTCTGTAACACAAAATTTCTCACTGAATGAATCAGGTCTTACTATGGGTAAAACACCTAGCTGGACAGCTCTTCCTAAAATACCGGAAGCCTGATCATAGCTAGGATCGTAATAGCACCAGACAGCATCTGCCGCAGCATAAAGTCCTAATATTTCTTCATCTGTCATAAAGCGATCAAAAATCAATGCACCTGATTCTTCCAAAGCTAATTTAACCTCGTGGCAGTCATCTGCAAATCGACCAGCAAGTACTACAAAATAGTTATATTGAATAAAGTATTGGATATTTTTAGCAAGAATTTTTGTACCTTTAGCCTTATTTTGCACACCTAAGGCAACTACAATAGATCTTCCATTGGCATAGTTTTTTACCTGTTGAACAATTTGATATTCAGGGGCATCAATACTCGGTTTCATACTATTTTTTAGCTGTTCAATTACTTTATTTTGTTCAGTTGTCATATCCCAGAGCTGAAAATCATAAATCCAATCATCTACAATCGTTGATATTTCAGGTTCAAGTGGCACAGGCACAATCGACAGAGTTTGCACTTTTTTTATTTTTTTCAAAACTTTTAATAGATACAACTTAAGCTTCAGCCTAAAGTTATTTGCATTTAATGCTGGTTTAGGTCTAAACAATAAACCGACTGTTTTCTTTCCAAAGAATGCTCGAATACATGCTACAAAAAAATAAAGCATAAAATTGTCTTCAATCATCAAAAAGAATACAGGACCTTTCTTAAAAAATAAGGTTAATTCGTTAATTCTTTCTCCACCAAAATTTTGCTTTACAAAATCAAGATAAGATTGACGATGACCTCTTAGGGTTCTTGTATAAAGGCCTACATTTGAAAGCTGCTTATTACTCATTAAAGCTCTCACTTTTAGAAATATTAAAATATTTTTTTGTATATTGATTTACATTTTCACTTTTTAAAATTTCTTCTTCTTCGAAAAGCTGATAATTTAGATGCTGTTTTAATGGTAATTGCTGTGTAAAGTTACTAGTCAAATATAGCTCATATCCTATGACGACATAGTGTGTGCTTACATCATCTCCAAATACACAATCATCATAAAAATGCTCAAACACGCCTAAAAACTTGGCATCTGCACGAGTCACCCCCGATTCAATACCAAGCTCCTCGCGTACCAAACGAATAAAAGCATCATCCAAAGTTTCATTTTTGCGTAAACGCCCTCCAGGTACAAACCAACAACCCTTGGCAGGTGCATTGACTCTTTTACCTAACAGAACTTCACCCTGCTCATTTTTTACAATCAAATCAATCGAAATCAGCGGTGTATGCTGAATCACGCTTTTAAATGTTTCGTTTGGTAGCCACATATTTAATTAGACCGTACAGAATCGATATTTTCCAAATACCACTGATAAGCATCACGCAAACCATCTTCTAATGAAATGCTGGCTTTCCAACCTAAGTCCGCCAAACGGCTCACATCCATCAACTTACGCGGTGTGCCATCAGGCTTCGTGGCATCAAACTCTAAACGGCCTTGAAAACCCGTTACTTTGGCAACGGTTTCAGCCAGTTCACGAATGGTACAATCAACACCTGTACCCACATTAATATGACTCAGCATCGGTTGGGTATTGGCTTTAAAAGTTTCCGTGTCCAATTCCATCACATGAATGCTCGCTGCTGCCATATCATCGACATGTAGAAATTCACGCATTGGCTTACCACTACCCCAAATCGTCACGACTTCAGCATTATCTTTCACAGCTTCATGAAAACGACGCAACAATGCAGGAATCACATGGCTATTTTCAGGGTGATAATTGTCATGCGGACCATATAAGTTGGTTGGCATCACACTACGGTAATCACGGCCAAACTGACGATTATAACTTTCACAGAGTTTAATCCCGGCAATTTTGGCAATTGCATACGGTTCATTGGTACTTTCCAATTCACCTTTTAATAATTCAGATTCTGCCATCGGCTGCTGTGCAAATTTTGGGTAAATACAGGATGAACCCAAGAACATCAGCTTTTGCACATTATTCACATGCGCGGCATGAATCACATTGGCTTCAATCATCAAATTTTGATAAATAAAGTCGGCAGGGTAAGTATTATTGGCGTGGATACCACCGACTTTTGCAGCAGCTAAATACACCTGATCAATCTCATGATCTATGAAAAATTGCTGAACGGCCGCTTGATTACACAAATCTAATTCTGCATGCGTTGCAGTAATAATATTTGTATAACCTTTGGCTTGCAGTTGACGCACAATTGCCGAACCCACCATACCGCGGTGTCCTGCAACAAATATATTATTCATTATCAAACCTTTAAAATCATCTTGAATTTTCTATATAATTTTATAAAAAAATTGGGCCGAGGTTTATTCAGCACATAGTTATAAACTTCCAATGCAAAAATTTTTTCTGCATCTTTCCGGATATGAAATTCATTAAACCTATGATATAGATCGTTAAATAATTCTCTCTTTTCAGCAGGCATATGATAAATAGCAACATCTAAATTAGTTTCACCAACATTACTATAGGAACGTGTAGTCCATATTCTCCTAATATCATTCTCTTGATTTTCGACATCCAATTGAGTAAGAACAATCGTAAGTAAATGCTCCTCAGTAAATATCAAGTCCACCCCATATATTGCTTGTATATGCGAAACTATTTTCGAAATTTGAGAGCATACTTCTTTAAGATTTTTCATAGAAAATAAATAAAATTCTCCACCATAAAAATCAAAAAAATCAATTGAGTCAGTTGAGTTATAAATTGAATTTTTAATATTCAACAACGACTCTCGTGTTTGCCCATTAATATTTT
>NZ_DFDO01000311.1:0-7509 GCF_002367915.1 Acinetobacter sp. UBA3025 | reverse complement strand
GTAAAGTACAAAATTTAACTTAGACAGTCATTCTTTTTTCTATTGTATTTTTAATGAGAGATAGATGTATTAAAGCGCAGTAAATCCATCTTAGACTTGGATTTATCTATTTGGAGACTTAAAATTTTCAAACAAAGTTTTAAAAAATATACCCATTCCTAAGAGTGGGTATATAGATCAGAATAAATTAGGCAAAGCAAGACAGCATTATTGCCCGTTTTTGATCTGCATCAGCAATTCAAAATTATGCAGACGTTTCTCTGTGTCATAGATGTCACAGGTGAAGATAAACTCATCTACATCATATTTTGCTATGAGTGCTTCCAAACCGGCTTTAACAGTTTCTTTGGAACCCACTTGCGCCATGGCAAAGAAATTGTCGACAGACATTTTTTCAGGTGGTGACCAGAATCCTTCCATAGAATCAATCGGCGCTTTCAATTTCAGGCTTTGACCGCGAATCAGGGCAAGGACACGCTGGTAAGCACTTGTTGCCAGATATTCAGCTTCTTCATCTGTATCTGCGACACAAGTCGGTACGCCCATAGAAACATAAGGACGATCCAGATATTCAGACGGTTCGAAATTGTCCCGATACAATTGAATCGCTTGACCAAGCATACGCGGAGCAAAGTGAGATGCAAAAGAATAGGGTAGACCAAGTTTTGCTGCCAGCTGTGCGCTAAACAGGCTCGAACCTAATAACCACACAGGTACGTGTGTGCTTTGGCCTGGAGTTGCCACAATGCGTTGGCCTGGAATCGGATCTTTAAAGTATTGCAGAATTTCTAAAACATCCTGCGGGAACTGATCTTCAGTTTCCTGACGGCCACGGCGTAAAGCACGCATGGTCATTTGATCGGTACCCGGAGCACGGCCTAGACCCAGCTCAATACGATCTGGATATAAAGTCGCTAATGTACCGAACTGTTCTGCTACTACTAAGGGTGCATGGTTTGGCAACATAATGCCGCCAGAGCCAAGTTTGATGCTATTGGTATTTGCCAGTAAATAGCCTAAGAGAACGGCAGTCGCTGAGCTGGCAATACCATCCATATTATGATGCTCGGCCAGCCACATCCGGCTATAACCTAGACGTTCTGCGGTCTGGGCCAGTTCCAACGCATGTTGCAGGGAGAATTGAATGGTCTTATCGTCACGAACTGGAACCAGTTCGAGAATAGAGAACTGGGTATCGGTAAGCGTACGCATAATATTACTCTTGAATAAACATGACTAAGAGCATACGACTTTGCATTGTATTTGTATATCGAAAAAAATCGATATATATGTAAACCAAAATAACAGGCAAAAAAATAAGCATCCGAAGATGCTTATTCAAGGAGGAAAAGTGATTAGAGGAAATCTTAGTGACGGTGGTTATAACGGTAGTTGCTAGTACGATAGTTTTTTGAGCTGTAGCGACGGTCATAACGGTCATCATAACGACGGTCTTCGCTGACTTTTTTACCAAGGGCAGAACCACCTGCAGAACCTAATGCAGCACCAATTAAGCCACCATTAGAACCCGCCATGTTTTTACCTACGGCATAACCGGCACCACCACCTAAAGCACCACCGATAATCGCGCCATTACGGTCACGTTTATTTGCTGCTACTGCGGCACCAGCACCACCGCCAATCGCAGAACCGATTGTTGCACCAGTTGTACCACCCATTTTATTGCCCACTGCGGCACCAACGACACCACCCAAAGCAGAAGCTAAAGCCGTATTCGTTGTATTTCCGGCATTGGCGGCTGTCATACCCATGGCTGAGGTTGCTACGACAGCGATCATTAGAGATTTGTAATTCATGAGTACACCTTTTATATATCTAGCTGTATTTGTTGATGAGATAAATTTAATCTAGCAACCGTCAAATAGCATGGAGGCAGTGTTGGCGAATTGTGATTTTTATCTCCTTAATTTATTCATGATCTTGTTCGAATAAGTTGATGTATTACATGAATTTGGATGTGTTGAACATACAATAAAAAAAGCACCCAAACAGGTGCTTTTAATGTTAAATGTAGCGTCGAATTTAAAGAGCCTAAGGGCAAGAAATTAACGGTGACGTTTTTTCCAGTGTTTAGCACGATTCGCTTTGGCACGATCGGCTGCTTTATCTTTAGAAATTTTATTACCTAATGCTGCACCACCCGCAGCACCGAGTGCTGAACCGATATAGCCGCCATTAGAACCGCCCATGTTTTTACCTACGGTATAACCAGCACCACCACCTAAAGCACCACCAATTGCAGATGAGGTACGGTTTTTCTTGTTACTTGCAACAGCAGCACCACCTGCACCACCTAACGCAGCACCAATTGTTGCGCCAGTGTTGCCCCCCATGTTTTTGCCCAGTGCAGTACCAGCAACGCTACCTAAAGCACTTGCTGCTGCCACACGTGCAGTACTGTCTGCATGCGCACTCACTGTCATCATTGAGCCTGCAGCCATTGCAGCACTCAGTAAAATAGCATTGAGTTTCATGTTGTAACTCCGTGTCCCTGATAGGACTTTCATATGTTAGTGTGTTTCGACGCAGAAAATGTAACAAATCATGCCCAAAAGAATGTGAAGATCTACCTCCATATTTAATGTGTTTATTTGCCAATTTGTAAAATGAGAAATAAATAAGGATCGAATTGAGCAGAAAAAATCCAAAACTGAAGATTTTATTTATATTTGTTAACAAATGGCGGTGACATCGCTGCATCTAAGCAATGACTTACTGAATAATGATGTTCATTGACCCAGAGAATCGTTAAACTAGGCGCAATTTTTTGATTTCGCTGTGCTAAATCACTGTTTAGTTTAGTCACAGCCTTATGTTTGAGATTTTTTAGAAAATGAAAGAATCGTTACGTTTACGATTAGACCAACTCTCTGACCGTCATGAAGAACTGACTGCGTTATTGGCAGATGTTGAAGTGATTTCGGACAACAAGCGTTTTCGCCAGTTATCACGTGAGCATAATGATTTAACCGAGATTACCAACGTTTGGACCAAGTACAAACAGGCTGAAGAAGATATTGAAACTGCGCAAGCCATGCTGTCTGATCCTGACTTTAAGGAAATGGCGCAGGAAGAGATTAAGGAAAATAAAGCCCTGATCGAACAGCTTGAGGCTGATTTGAATATCCTGATGATTCCAAAAGATCCGAATGATGCCAACTCTGCTTATTTGGAAATTCGTGCCGGAACCGGTGGTGATGAAGCGGCAATCTTCTCGGGTGATTTATTCCGTATGTATAGCAAATATGCGGAATCTCAAGGCTGGCGTATTGAAATCCTGTCTGAAAATGAAGGTGAGCACGGTGGCTATAAAGAAGTCATCTGCCTGGTGAATGGTGAAGGCGTTTATGGTCGCCTGAAATTTGAAAGTGGTGCGCATCGTGTACAACGTGTGCCTGCAACAGAATCGCAAGGTCGTGTACATACCTCAGCATGTACTGTAGCAATTCTTCCAGAAGTGGATGTAGATACTTCAGTCGACATTAACCCGGCTGACTTGCGTATCGATACTTACCGTGCATCAGGTGCCGGTGGTCAGCACATTAACAAAACTGACTCTGCGGTGCGTATTACGCACATTCCAACCGGTACTGTGGTGGAATGTCAGGATGAACGTTCACAGCATAAAAACAAAGCCAAAGCGATGGCTTTATTGGTTTCACGTCTGGAAAATGCCAAACGTGCCGCAGCAGATGCAGCGACTTCTGAAATGCGCCGTGACCTGGTCGGTTCGGGTGACCGTTCAGAACGTATTCGCACCTATAACTATCCACAAGGTCGTATGACCGATCACCGTATTAACCTGACTTTATATAAGCTGGATGCCGTGATGGAAGGTGATCTGACTGAGCTATTAGACAGTCTGCATCGTGAATATCAGGCCGATCAGTTGGCCATGCTTGCACAGCAGAATGGTGGCTAATGAACATTCAAGAAGCACTGGCTTTACGTGGTGAACCTGAAAGTTATGAACGTCAGGAAAATGCCTGGCTGTTGGAACACATTACCAAGATTGATGCTTTTGATCTGGTAATGAAAAAAGACCAGCAGTTAACGCCTGAACAGGAACAGGCCTATGTCGAAAGCCTGGCGAGGATTGCTGCAGGTGAGCCATTGGCCTATGTCACAGGTTCACAACCGTTCTGGACTTTGGATCTAAAAGTCACTAAAGATACGCTAGTACCACGCCCGGATACCGAAGTGCTGGTCGAAACAGTCCTGAAATTAGACCTGCCGGAAGATGCACGAATTGTTGACTTGGGAACTGGTACCGGTGCCATTGCCTTGTCACTGGCGTCTGAGCGCCCTAACTGGTCTGTTACCGCTTCGGATATTTATGAACCCACACTGGAAGTTGCGAAATATAATGCGGAACAGCATGATTTAGATCAGGTGCAGTTTGTGCTTGGTTCCTGGCTAAAACCATTTGATCGGCAGTTCTTTGATGCGATTGTATCTAATCCACCGTATATTGATGCAGACGATGAGCATATGCCAGATCTGGCGACTGAGCCGGAACGTGCGCTGGTTTCAGACAAAAATGGCTTGGCTGATATTGAGATGATTATTCAGCAAGCCAAAAAACATCTGACCGTAAATGGCTGGGTTTTGCTTGAGCACGGCTATGATCAGAGCGATGCGGTCCGCCATCTGTTTACTCAAGCTGGCTATAAACAGGTCCGTACAGTGAAAGATTATGGCGGAAATGACCGGGTAACTTTAGGTCAGTGGCCACATTAATTTTTAAAGCTTGATATAATAAAAAAGCGACCTGGATAGGTCGCTTTTTTAATTCTTTTATTAAATAAATTATGACTTTTTAATCACATCCCGCCAGCGTAGTAAGCGGGTTTCGAACAATTTCATAATGCTATCGGTGATTTTGCCTAGGACTGCTAACAGGATAATCACAATAATCACAATATCCGGACGTGAAGTTTCACGACCATCACTGAGCAGATAGCCAATCCCTTGAGTGGCAGCAATCAATCCAGCCGCAATCATAAACATCCAGGACAAACTCAGACTATTCCTTAAGCCAGTCAATATTCCTGGTGAGGCAGCAGGCAATACAATCTGCTGAACCTGTTGCCAGTATTTCAGGCGATAGACTTTCGCGACTTCAAGCAGTTTACGATCTACACCCTGAATCGCAGCCACAGTATTGGTATATGTCGGGAAGAAGGCACCAATCGCAATCAAGGTGATTTTAGAAGATTCATCAATTCCCAGCCAAAGTAGGAGTAGAGGAATCCAAGCCAGACTCGGAATGGATTTAATTGCAGAAAACGTTGGTTCCAGAAAATCTTCAGCATGTCTGTTTAACCCCACTAAAATCGCAAAGATCAGTCCCAATCCACTACCAATCCCAAAGCCAAGAAAAACCCGCCAGCTACTGGTCCAGATGTGTTGCCATAAATCGCCCTCAGCCAGTTCAGTAAAGGACTGAAACAGGCTACTCGGTGCAGGCAACAGATAAGGTTCGATTACGCCATTACGGACCAGTATTTCTACCAATACGATAAAAATAACAGGCAGGGTGAGGGCTTTGATCAGCGAAATGCTGCGTGGTAACACAGCGGATTTTGACTGTTCTTCCACGCTCAACTGTTCCGAGATGCTTTTCGGTATAGCCATTACTTAGTTGCAACCTTTTTAGCATAGCGGGCATCAAATAATTGAGTCACGACCTGATTGACATTGGTTCTTTTACGAACCAGTTCTTCTTCCGTCAGGATACGACCAGCTTTTTGTAATGCCCCGGTATGTTTGGTGGTTGGAATATTCTGATCCAGATTAGTACGGCTGAGTTGAAGCTTGGCGACTTCAATCGGAAGCTTGGCTTCACGTGCCAGTAATTCAGCCAATTTGTCGGGATTGGCTTTCGCCTATTGACGTGCCTGTTCATAAGCTTTAATCACTGCTTCAATCGCTTCCGGACTGGATTTGGCAAATTGGTCTTTTACGCTCAGTACGCTATAAGAATTAAAACTGACATTGCGATACAGTAATTTGGCACCTGACTGTGCCTGCGCAGATGCCATTAAAGGATCAAGGCCTGCCCAGGCATCGACCTGTTTATGCTCTAACGCAGTCTTACCATCCGGATGCTGTAAATGAACGAGCTCTACATCACGCTTGCCCAAACCAATCGTATCTAAGGCTTGTAAAGTAAATAAGAAAGGATCTGTACCTTTAGTGGCAGCAATCTTTTTACCTTTCAAATCTTTCAGAGATTTGATATTCGAATCTTTATTGACGACCAGTGCTGTCCATTCAGGCTGGCTCTGGATATAAACTGTTTTAATCGGGCTACCATTGGCGCGGCTAAGCACTGCCGCTAAACCTGCAGTAGAAGCAAAATCTGTGCTACCGCTATTTAGATATTCGAGTGAGCGGTTACTGCCTTGGCTAAATACCCATTTAATCTTGGTTTTTGGTAAAGCTTTTTCTAGCAGTTTCTGTTCTTTAACCACCAGACTGGTCGGTGCGTAATAGGCATAATCCAATTTTAATTCAGATGGAATCGCTGCGTTAGCCAAGCCGGTAAAGAAAGAAATAGAAAGACCGAGTAAAGTCAGACCCGAAGTTCTTAATGTTTTTTTCATGAATATCTCAATCTTGAATTAAATTTTTTACATTCATAGCGGTAAATTGATAAGCACACAAAAAAGAAAAAAAGATAATCAAATCAAAAAATGAAATAATTAACAGCTTTAAATATAGGTATTTGTTTTTATTGTAATTTATTAAATAAAAAATAGAAAGGTTCTGCTTAGATAAAATTTTAAAAATGGTATGGCATAAATTGATAAGCTGTTTTTTTAATCATTCGTCTTTGCAGTAGGAGGTTTTATAAATAACGATTGCCATAAAAAAAGCGATGCATCAGCATCGCTTTTTGAGTCACTATTTTATCAATCTGGATAGCTTACATTGGGTAGTCTTGCAAGCAGTCATAAACCTCGACTTGATCCAGGCTACCAGTTTCCATTGCCAGGCAAAGGGCCACAACTTTGGCGGTATCAGCAAGATATTGTTCATCTTTCAGTGCAATACCTTGTTGTAATGCAACAATGCGCTCAGCTGGAATTTCAAGCGATTTCGCAGCTTCAGTGGCATCAATCTGGTTAAAGAAGTGCACAATAGCATCTTTGAGGGCAGAATCAGACGCATTCAAGATGCCTTGATTCAATTGCTCTGCATTAAGATCGGTCGAAGAAACTAAAGCCTGGGCGAAGTTTTGAACAAGATTTTGTCCAAGAACATCAGTCATCTTTAACATGGAAAATACCTTCAACAAGGAAAGAGGGAAAGGGAGTACAGCCAAAAGTGAAGCACTAAAAATTGATTGAAAAATAAACTATATTAATAGGGAATGCAAAGCATTATGGATGACCGTTCAGTCCTCTATTTTTGGGCTGTAAGCCTTGAAAAATATAACTGTTGAGAAAATATAAATATAAATTTATATGCTAAATTTTAATC
>NZ_DFDO01000180.1:0-6082 GCF_002367915.1 Acinetobacter sp. UBA3025 | reverse complement strand
TGCAGAAAGAGTTGCGCAGGCCGAGCAGTATGCAAATCAGCTAGGTCTGGATAATTTGATTGATTTTAAAGTGACAGATGCCTTGTATTATCTGCAAGCTGAGCAGGACGTATTTGATTTTATATTGTTAGATGCGGAACGTGATGCTTATGTGGATTATTGGACCCATTTGGCCCGATTACTCAAGCCAAAAGGTGGAGTATTACTGGTGGATAATGTGATTTCACATGCTGCGGAAGTAGAAGAATTTATTCAGCTCATCCAGCAGGATTCAGGTTTTATCATGAGTACATTGCCGATTGGAGCTGGCTTACTCATGGTGACTTATCGTTAAGCAGAAATTAGTTAAATTAAAACAGGCAAACTCGGTCGAAATGTAAGTTGTATTCAAGATATTTCTGTACAAAGGCCATTTTATCTTGTCGTCTTAACAGGTTGTCATAAACAAATTCGGGAACAGGATGGTAGAGTTCTATATCGCCATTGCTATAAATGATTTTCAGGTGGCGGCTAGAAGGACTATAAGCCCATGAGATCACGGTTAGCAGTTTTTGCATACGTTTTCCTCCACTGAATATTATTATCTTATGTTTTGAACTTATGCCAACTGACATTGAAGATGTATAACTGAATTGTAAGCATAAGTAGGGGATTGTTATAAAGAGGATGCAATATGCATGCCTGATTTTTATATGATCTTTAAAGTGAAAAATAAAGATTTGGCAGGATGGCTTTAGATAGAAGAAAAGGGAAAATAAAATGTTTGGCCAATAGAGCAATCAAATAAATGTTCAAATAAAAAAACCACGCTAAAAGCGTGGTTTTTTTGAATCAGTTCAATCTAAGGCAGATTAGATTTTACCAACTAGGTCGATTGAAGGAGCAAGAGTTGCGTCGCCTTCTTTCCATTTAGCTGGGCAAACTTCGCCTGGGTGAGCGTGTACATATTGAGCTGCTTTAACTTTACGAAGAAGTTCTTGAGCATCACGACCGATACCGCCAGCGTTGATTTCAACGATTTGGATTTTACCTTCTGGATCGATCACGAAAGTACCACGGTCAGCAAGGCCGTCAGCTTCGATTAGTACGTCGAAGTTTTTAGCAAGAGTCCAAGTAGGATCGCCAACCATTACGTATTGGATTTTTTTGATTTCTTCAGAAGAATCGTGCCAAGCTTTGTGAGTGAAGTGAGTGTCAGTAGAAACTGAGTAGATTTCAACGCCTAATTTTTTGAATTCTTCGTAGTTGTCAGCAAGGTCGCCAAGTTCTGTTGGGCAAACGAAAGTGAAGTCAGCTGGGTAGAAGAATACTACAGACCATTTACCTTTAAGGTCAGCTTCTGTTACTTCGATAAATTTACCATTTTGGAACGCAGTTGTTTTGAACGGTTTAACTTCAGTATTAATTAAGCTCATCATTGTCTCCATGATTGAGGTTTGTATTTAATTTCCAATAGGGTACAGAAATTATTTTTCTTGCTGAAACAGTATTTTTACATAACATACATCGGAAAAACCGAATTAAGCTAAAAATAAAACACCATCAGCACAAACAGCATTGCTCTTGATATAAATGATTCAACCGTAGAATGGTGAATACATCATGACAAGACTCACCCCGATTTAATGCCTCTTCAGACATGATGCCGCAAGCAGTAAAATTCAAGGGCAAAAATTAAAAAATTATAAAAATATTCAAAATGGCCGTTCTTTCGCTTAGGGGCAATACAGCGTAAAATAGCTGCCTATTGTCTTTTTTTATATCAGGTGTTTTCTCAGTGCAGAGTCCTTTAAATGTAGATCAGCTCGTTATGGCGCGTGACCGTCATCGTTTAAATCGACTCCAAAAAGGTAAAGATGCCAACCAAAAGCAATATCAAGAATTATTTGAAAAATCGCATGCCAAAGTCATGCAGCGTATCGAACGCATTCCCAATATCAAGCTGAATCAGGATCTGCCTGTTACCCAGTATGCAGACAAGCTGATTGAAGCGATCCAGCAACATCAGGTCATTATTGTGGCTGGTGAAACCGGTTCCGGTAAAACTACGCAATTACCACAAATCGCCATGCTGGCAGGTCGAGGCCTGACTGGTCTGATTGGCCATACCCAGCCACGTCGTCTAGCTGCGCGTAGCGTCTCACAGCGTATTGCAGAAGAAGTTGGCGAGAAACTGGGTGAGTCAATTTCCTTTAAAGTCCGTTTTAATGAACAGGGCTCGCAGGATTCGATCGTCCGTTTGATGACGGATGGTATTTTATTGGCAGAGCTGGCCAATGACCGGTTCCTGACCAAATACGACACCATTATCATCGATGAAGCCCATGAACGCTCGCTGAATATCGATTTCATCATGGGTTATCTCAAGCAGCTGTTACCGCGTCGTAAAGATTTAAAAGTGATCATTACCTCGGCAACGCTGGACGTAAACCGTTTTAGTAACTACTTCAATGGTGCGCCGATCTATGAAGTGGAAGGACGTAGCTATCCGGTAGAAGTGCGTTATCGTCCAATTTCTGAAATGAGCATTGTCGGCAGTGATGACGACGAGTTTGATGATTTTGAAGAAAATCTGCCCCGTGCAGTGGTTGCAGCAGTAGAAGAATGTTTTCAGGATGCACAGGAAAAAGGTCATCCTGAACATGCCGATATCCTGATTTTTGCCAGTACCGAACAGGAAATTCGTGAACTGCAGGAAACCCTGATCAAGCATGGTCCACGCCATACTGAAGTGTTACCACTTTACGCACGATTAGCATTAGCAGAACAGCAAAAGATCTTTAATCCATCCGGTGGCGCTCGGCGGATTATTATCGCCACCAACGTAGCAGAAACAGCATTAACTGTTCCGAATATTCGTTATGTGATTGATAGCGGTTTTGCCCGTATTTCCCGTTATAACTATCGTTCACGGGTGCAGCGTTTACCGATCGAAGCGGTTTCTCAAGCTGCTGCCAATCAGCGTAAAGGTCGTTGTGGCCGTATTGCGCCAGGTGTCTGTGTTCGTCTGTATAGTGAAGAAGACTTTTTAAGTCGTCCTGAATTTACCGAACCTGAGATTAAACGGACTAATCTGGCATCGGTCATTTTGCAAATGCAAAGTCTGGGTTTAGGCTCACTGGAAGATTTCGATTTCATTGAGCCACCAGATCACCGTCTGGTCAATGATGGTCGCAAGCTCTTGATTGAGCTTGGGGCGATGGTGGAGAAGAGTAAAGCCCCTCTTTCTGAAAGAGGGGTTGGGGGAGATTCTACTAATCCTCCTAAATCCTCCTTTACGAAAGGAGGACTTCAAGGCAAGGGAGATTCTCTAACCAAGATCGGTCAGCAAATGGCAAAAATGCCAATTGATCCACGTCTGGCTCGAATGATTCTTGGCGGTGCGCATTTTGGTGCGCTGAATGAAGCTTTGGTGATTGTCGCGGCGCTGGCAGTACAAGACCCACGTGAACGTCCTGCGGATAAGCAGATGCAGGCTGATCAGAAACATGCCTTGTTCCGTGAAGCAGATTCAGATTTCCTGTTTTATATCAAGCTCTGGGATATCCTGCATAATAACCGTGAAAGTATGAGTGAAAACAAACGCCGTACTTTTGCACGGAATCATTTCCTGAGCTGGTTGCGTCTGCGTGAATGGAAGAAAACTCATGAGCAGCTGGTGGATCTGGCTAAAGGCTTAAAACTGTCCTTTAATGAAAAGAAAGCTAGTTATGAAAATCTCCATCGCGCTTTATTGACCGGCCTACTGTCTTTTATTGCTAACAAGACTGATGAACGAAATGTATTTATGGCAGTCCGTCAGCAGAAAGCACGAATTTTCCCGGCATCAACGCTACACAAGACCAATACACCGTGGGTGATGGCTTTTGAAATGGTCGAAACCTCACAAGTGTATTTACGGACTCTAGCGAAAATTGAGCCGGAATGGATTCTGCTAGCTGCGCGTGACTTGCTGAAACATCACTATTTTGAGCCGCACTGGTCGAAAAAAGCAGGTGTCGTCAATGCGTATGATCAGATTTCGTTATTCGGCCAGATCGGAAGAGCGAAGCGTCCGGTCAATTATGAGAAAGTGGATCAGCCTGCTGCGCATGAAATCTTCCTGCGTGATGCACTGACCACTGGAAATCTCGGTATTAATCCACCATTCCTGAAGCATAATCTGCTGAAACTGGAAGAAGTGGAACGGGTCGAAGACAAACTGCGCCGTCGTGATCTGGTGGTGGATGAAGAAACCATTTACCAGTTCTATGCCTCCAAAGTACCACCTGAAGTAGCCAGTCGCCGCAGTTTTGAAGACTGGCGTGCTACAGTAGAGCCACATGATCCACGTTATCTGTTTATTGATGATGATGCGCTGTGGCTGAATGATCGTCCAACCACACAACAGTTTCCGGATTATTTACGTAATGGTGAATTGCGTCTGGCGACCAGCTATCGTTTTGACCCAAGTCATGATGAAGATGGTGCAACGGTTAAAATTCCGCTGCAGGCTTTGCCGCAGGTCGATGAAAATATCTGGTCATGGGGGATTCCGGGCTGGCGTCTGGAGCTGATCGAAGCTTTATTAAAGAGTTTACCTAAAGATAAACGCCGTAGTCTTGTGCCGATTCCAGATACTGCGAAAAAGCTGGCAGCCCGTATTGATGCAGTCAATTTACGTGAGCATATTTTCAGTTTTCTGGCTTTCCAGTTGCGTGGCGAGCAGATTACAGAAAAAGATTTTAGCCTGGATCGGGTTGAGCAATATCTCTTGCCTTTGATCAAGGTGATAGATGAAAAAGGTCACGTGATTGAACAAGGCCGTGATCTGGCCGAGCTAAAAGCCCGTTGCCGTACTGAAACTCATAGCCCGGTGAAACAGTTAAAAGGTGAATTTAAAACCTTCCCGGAAAACTTTGTCTTTGAAGCATCGCAGAAAGTGACGGGTGTAGTCGTTAAGCAATATCAGGCACTGGTTCCTATCAAAGACTTTGCTGCACTGGAACAGAAAGATGAATCTGGTGTCGTGATTCAGACCTTTAATGATCAGGCTGAAGCCGTCAAACAGCATCGTGAAGGGATCATTCGGCTGGTGCATATGCAGCTCGGAGATCTGGTGCGTCAGCTGAAAAAACAGATTTCCAAACCGCTGGCACTGGCATATTCACCGCTTGGCGATAAGGCCCAACTGGAGCAAATGTTAGTTTATGCAACACTGCACCTGTCAATTAATGAGCTGCCTGTCAATATGCAAGAGTTCCAAAAGTTGGTAGAGGATGTAAAAAAATCTTTCCTGACTCATGGCCAGACTGCACTGAAAGAAATAACGGATATTTATATCCAGTGGCAGGAAATTCGTCGTAAATTACTGGTTTTAGACCCATCTATATTTGGAAAAAATATTGATGATATTGAGGATCAGCTTGATTTGATGAGTCTTTCTGACTTCGTTTATCGGAAACCTTCCGACGTATGGTCAGAATTTCCACGTTATTTGAAAGCCCTGATCTTGCGTTTAGAGCGCTTGCCAAATAACCTACAGAGGGATGATTCCGCCATTGACCAAATTGATCCGTGGATGGAAAAATTATTTAAGTTTAAAAATGACGCTCGCCTTAAAGAATTGTATTTTATGGTTGAGGAGTTAAGGATCTCATTGTTTTCTCAACCGATGAAAACGAAAACACCCGTTTCTCCAACTCGCCTGCAAAAAGTATGGGAACGTCTTGGAATCAGTTAAGATATAGGTCATTTTGAGAAGGAGTTTTACATGGGCATCCGTATTACGGGTACTGGCTTGTTCCATCCGGAAGATGTCATTACCAATGAAGAGTTAGTTGAAAGTTTAAATGCTTATGTGGAACTGTATAATCACGAAAATGCAGATAAAATCGCTGCAGGCGAATTAGATGCGCGTCGTGGTTCTAGCGCAGAATTTATTGAAAAAGCGTCAGGCGTACAACGCCGTTATGTATCAGAAAAAACTGGCATCCTCGATCCAAAACGTTTACGTCCAAATCTACGTGAACGTTCAGATGATGAAATTTCCCTTCAGGCAGAATGGGGCGTGATCGCAGCAAAACAGGCGATGGAAAATGCC
>NZ_DFDO01000320.1:0-7272 GCF_002367915.1 Acinetobacter sp. UBA3025 | reverse complement strand
CTTACATAAACAGTGAAACTTTATGATATCAGTACAATTATTAACATTCCAAAGAGGGTGGGTCGCTACACTGATTAAATATTAAACATTATAAATCAGAATAATGGTGATCTTGATGAATACAGATTTAATTGAACGTTTAAAGAGTGATGTGACCGCCATTGTGCTGCAAGGTGAAACTGAACATCTATTTGCCAAGGATCAGGCCTTAGCCCAATTCTATCCTGTATTCTTAAGTATTCTTCGTGCAAGACCGGCCTGGATTGAAAGTCTAGGCCAGCAACTTAATCCCAAAATTGATGAATTATTTAATAATAATCCGACCCTAAAACAACAATTCCTGACTCAGTTAGATTCAACTGCACCTCAAGATGACATTGAACTGACCCTGAACCGGGCAATTGTTCCAACCATGAATTTCTTGCAGGCAGAAGCGGGTGCACCCACTGCTGAAGCAGTAGGGCATTTGCTAGATACCCATGCAGACTCGATTCAACGGGCATTACCAGTCTGGGCTGGTTCTATAGAGGCATCGCTAGGCGTATCTCCGCTGGCAGGACAAAACCTGAACCGCGCACCGGGTCTGGATTCCGAACCGGAAGCAGAACCGGTACTGACTGAAGAGAAAAAGGCAGTGGTGTTCTGGCCATTTATTCTCCTCGTGATTATTGCTGCAATTATCTTATTCTTCTTCCGTGGATGCCTGCGTGATGATGATCCGGATGAATTACGAAATGCTCAGGCGGTGAGTGAAGCTGCTGCAACGAATCCTGCAATTCTAAAAATCAGCACCGGTAGTCAGGGTGAAATCGTCAACTGTCAGGTACAGATGAATGATCCGAAATATATGCAGATTCTGCAAAATGAAATTAAACAGATCTTTAATTACAGTATTGGCTGTGGTACAGTAGCCAATGAAAATTACCATTCTGAATTTATTGATCAGGATACGATTCCTTCAGTACTAAAACTGCTGCAAGGCATGTCAAATGTGACTTTGACTTGGGCAGGTAATCAGGTGTCTGTGCAGGCAGCGAACAGTGCAGATGCACAGCGTTTGGCAGGTCAGATTCGTGGTCTGACTAAAAATGTAGAAGTCGTGACCCAAAAACCGGTTGATATGGACGAGGCAATCAGTACAGCCAATACTGAGGCTAAAAAAGCTTTAGATGAACTTCAGATGGAAAATATTGAGGCCTTGGATGTTGCTACTGCCTTAAACCTGCAACTTATTCATTTTGCGACAGGTTCTACAGAAATTCCTGAAGTGAATAAAAGCTTGCTAGATCAGACCGCAGCTTTATTGCAATATGCCAAAGATGTACGTCTAACCGTGATAGGCCATACTGATACGGAAGGCAGCAGCACTCAAAATCAGGAACTGTCTTTAAAACGTGCTCAAGCCATTGTGAATTATCTGGTGCAGAAAGGGGTGAATCCGGCACAATTACAACCTGTAGGTATGGCGGCGAATCAGCCTGCTCAATCGAATGCGACTTCGAACGGTCAGTATCAAAACCGTCGTGTAACTTTTGAAGTTATGAGTACCGAAGACGGTCGTGTCCATACTGTAGATAATGAAGGCGTAGTTGAAAAGAAAGCCAGCTAAATAATTCTTTCATCATAAAAAAGGACGAGTGATTCGTCCTTTTTTATTTGTTATGAATTAAGAGAAGACGGGTGGGGTATAGGTCAGGGTTCTTCCCAGGAACCAGAGCAAGAACAGTACTAACGGAAGATGAAAGACCAGTTGGGTTACAGTGAAACCGATCACATCTTTAGCCTTTAATTTCAAGATTCCCAGCATGGGAAGCATAAAGAAAGGATTGATCAGATTGGGCAAGGCTTCGGCTGCATTATAAATCTGGACGGACCAGCCTAGATGTACTTTCAGGTCATGCGCGGCCAGCATCACATAAGGTGCTTCAATAATCCATTTTCCTCCACCAGAAGGAATGAAGAAACCTAGAATCGCTGAATAAATTCCCATAACGATGGCAAAGGTTTCCTGTGAGGCAATCGACACGAAGAACTCGGCAATATAATGCGACAGAGAAAGATCAGCAGAATTCAGGGCATTGGTCATCATAAAGGCAATACTGCCATAAAGCGGGAATTGAATCAGTACCCCTGAAATGGCCGGCACGGCTTTGGACACAGCATTGAGAAAATTACGTGGTGTACCATGTAGGGCTACACCTAAAATCAGAAAGATAAAGTTATAGGTGTTTAAGCTGGAGATCGCCAGAATCGGATTGCTTTTAGAAAACTCGTTTAACATCCAGACCAGACCCAGAACCACAATCAGAATACTTAAGATTGGCGAGTTTTCCAGCCAGTCACCCGGCCGTTTGTGGATCACGGTTTCAGTCTTTTCTTCTTCAATCTGGATCGGGAAGTGATCAATGGTTTTAATATGATTGCCTTTGGGCGCAGACCAGTAGGCAATGGCAATCGAAGCGATGATCAATACTGCTGTCATGATCATGGATTGCGGCAGGAAAATCGTTTCAGTAAATGGAATCACACCGGTCAGATTATACAGAGGTTCTGGCAGGCTGGATTTGTTGGCCTGTAATTGCGCTGCTGAAGAGCTGATACCCAGTGCCCAGGTTGCGCCCATCCCGATAATCGCTGCTGCGGCAGCCGCACGGTAATCCATATTCAGTTCTTTACGCTGCGCTAGCGCAATCACCAGAAGTGCGGTTAGAACCGTACTCATCGCCCAGTTAATCAGGGAAATCAGTAGACTAACAGTAGCTACGAGAACGATGGCTCCACGTCCAGAATGAGGAATGCGCGCCATTTTCTGAATCAGTAATTGCATCGGTTTGGAAACTGAAACTACATAACCGACCACGATCAACATGCACATCTGTAAGGTAAAGGGAATCAGACTCCAGAATCCGTCACCAAATGAAATCGCGACGTCTTGTGCCGGTGCACCAATGCCAATCGCGGCAATCGCAACGATGATGACACCGAGTAGGGCAAAGATATAAGAGTCCGGAAACCATTTTTCAGACCAGTCGCTGACGCGCATGGCAAAGCGCTGCAAGATATTTTGTTGAGTTTGCATAATTAAAATCCATTTATTCTGCATTTGTTATTAAGAAGCGACTTTCTTCAGCCAAAAAGAAACCCTTAAAAATTTTCATTTTAAGGGTTGGGAAAAATCAGGCTGCTTTACGGAGTAAAGGTACACCGGTGACTTTCTGAATTTCATCAAAACTGACATCGGGTGCCAGTTCTACAAGTTGAATACCTTCAGGTGTGACATCCAATACACCTAAGTCAGTAATAATCCGGTTCACTACGGCCTGGCCAGTAAGCGGAAGACTACATTGTGAGACAATTTTAGGCGTACCATCTTTGGCGCAGTGTTCCATCAGCACCACAACTTTTTGCACACCTGCGACCAGATCCATGGCACCACCCATGCCTTTGACCTTCTTGCCTGGAATCATCCAGTTGGCCAGATCACCATTTGCTGAGACTTCCATAGCCCCCAGAATGGCGATATTGACATGACCGCCACGGATCATGGCAAAGGAGTCGGCACTGGAAAAGAAAGATGCACCTTTGCGGGCAGTTACCGTCTGTTTGCCAGCATTGATCAGGTCGGCATCCACAGTCTCTGCCGTTGGAAATTCTCCAATACCCAGCAGACCATTCTCAGACTGAAGCCAGACATTAATATTCTCTGGAATATAATTTGCGACTAAGGTTGGCAGACCAATACCCAGATTCACATAGAAACCATCTTCAAGTTCCTGTGCGGCGCGCTGCGCCATTTCATTACGTGTCCAAGCCATGATCAAGCCTCCGCCTTTAAAGTCATCTGTTCAATCCGTTTTTCCGGTTGGGTATTCAGTACAATCCGGTTCACATAAATGCCGGGAAGATGAATTTCATCTGGATCAAGGGCACCGATCTCGACAATTTCTTCAACTTCAGCAATGGTCACTTTACCAGCCATGGCACAGACCGGATTGAAGTTCTGGGCAGTTTTACGGAAAATCAGGTTGCCGGCTTTATCGGCCTTATAAGCTTTAACCAAAGCTACATCAGCAGTTAAGGATTCTTCCAGAATATAAGACTTGCCATTGAATTCGCGGACATCTTTACCTTCAGCAATGACGGTTCCAACACCGGTCGCGGTATAGAAAGCGGGAATACCTGCACCACCGGCACGTAATTTTTCTGCCAACGTGCCTTGTGGAGTCAGTTCAACTTCGAGTTCGCCGCTTAAGTATTGGCGTTCAAATTCCTTATTCTCGCCCACATACGAAGAGATCATCTTTTTAATCTGTTTGGTTTCCAGCAATAGCCCCAAGCCAAAGCCATCCACACCGGCATTATTAGAAATACAGGTCAGATTTTTGGCACTGGTTTCTTTTAAAGCTGTAATCAGGGCTTCCGGGATACCACATAGACCAAAACCGCCTACCGCCAGGGTATGTCCATCCTGGATGATGCCGTCTAAAGCGGCTTTTGCACTGTCATACACTTTATTTGACATTTTTACCTCGATTTATTCTTCTCTTACAGATCTCTTTTATCTAAAGATCTGCTGATTTCTATCCATGAGGACTTATAGAGTGTCCGGCTATTTCAAGTTTTTAAGCACAGGCTTTTTGCCAATAGGCATTGGCATAATTGGATGGATTATTGCGTTGTAATACCTCGCTGATATTACGGCTGGCCTGCATCAAAGCATCCAGTTGAATACCGGTTTCAAAGCCCATCTTGGAGAGCAGGTAATACAGGTCTTCAGTTGAAACATTGCCGGAAGCACCTTTGGCATAAGGACAGCCACCGAGACCGGCAATAGAGGAGTCAAATACCCGAATCCCTTGCAGCAATGACTGGTAAATATTAGCGATGGCCATGCCATAGGTATTATGAAAATGACCGGCTAGCACTTTACTATCAATTTCTGAAAGACAGGCATCCCAGACGTTCTTCACGCGATCCGGAGTTGCCGTACCAATGGTTTCACCTAATGACACTTCATAGCAGCCCATGTCTAGTAGACGCTGTGTAACTTTGACGACCTGCTTCGGATCAATTGCACCTTCATAAGGGCAGTCCACCATACAAGAGACATAGCCACGCACCTTGACATCATTTGCTTTGGCAGCTGCCATCACATCTGCAAACTTCTCAAAGCTTTCATCAATCGAGCAGTTGATATTCTTGTGGGTAAAGCTTTCAGAAGCTGCGGTAAATACCGCAACTTCTTTACAATCCACAGCCAGCGCTGATTCAAAACCTTTCATATTTGGCGTCAGTAAACTGAATTGGATATTCGGATCTTTAGGCAAGCTGGCAAATAGCACATCGCTATCTGCCATCTGTGGGACCCATTTGGCTGAAACACAGGAACCGACTTCAATTGCCTGTAAACCTGTTTTCATCAGATCTAGAATCAGGTTTTTGCGGTCATCTAGTGTTAAAGGTGTTTTTTCGTTTTGCAGGCCATCGCGTGGCCCGACTTCTACGATTTTAACGAAATCTGTCATGCAACTTCCTCCGCTAGAGGCTGGAACTCTACCAGTTCATCGCCAGCTTTAACCTGGTCACCTTTCTGAAAGTATGAGTTTGCGATAATGCCATCATGCGGAGCGCGAATGGTATATTCGATCTTCATTGCTTCCAAAGTCAGCAGTACATCGTCTTTTTTCACTTTGTCATTTGCCGCAACCAGAACCTGAGTAATCACACCTGGCATTGGTGCAGTCAGATTGTTTTCAGTGCATTGTTCATCTCGGCCATTAAAATCAGACTTCAGATAAGTAAACTTGTAACTTTGACCATTCTGGAACAGGGTAATGCCATGCTCAGTCCGGCTAAATGCCAATTTCTGCTGCTGACCTGCAAGATTTAACTGGAGTAGGTGTTGATCGAGCAGCTCACCCTGGATAGTGAGTGTCTGGCCTTCATAATTTGCCAGGAAGCTATTTTCTAGCGCTTTAAAGCTCACCACACGTAAAACGTCATTACATTGTAATTTAATTGTATAGATATTTTGCTGATTCAGACGCCAAAATGCTTTTTGCTGCCAGACGGGATTATTGCTCGTCGGGTTTTGAGCCAGACGAGATAACAGTTCAATCAAGGCTGCAGTGACCACTAATTCTACACTGATATCAGCAGATGATTTGAGTAGAAGCTCTTCTTCACGTTGAATCAGGCCAGTATCAAGATGGGCATTTTTAAATGAATCACATAATACTAAGCGATCTAGAAAGGCGATGTTATTGCCAAGACCATCGACATGGAACTGACCCAAGGCATGATGCATCTGGGTTAAAGCTGCTTCACGGTTTTTGCCCCAAACAATCAGTTTGGCAATCATCGGATCATAATAGGTGCTGATTTCATCACCTTCGACAATGCCACTATCCACACGCACGCTGTCATTTTGTTCTGGATAGTGCAAATAGCTGATCTGACCGATGGCAGGAATAAAACCTTTTTCTGGTTCTTCGGCATAAACACGGGCTTCGAGTGCATGACCGTGTATCTGTAATTCATGTTGCTGTTTCGGTAAAGGCTCACCAAATGCGACACGTAACTGCCATTCCACCAGATCCTGACCGGTGATCATTTCAGTGACCGGATGCTCAACCTGTAGACGGGTATTCATTTCCATGAAGTAAGCAGTACCGTCTTGTTCAACGATGAACTCGACTGTACCCGCACCAACATAATTTACTGCACGTGCAGCATCAATTGCGGCTTGGCGCATCGCCTCAAGTTTATCTTCAGGCATTTTTGGTGCAGGTGCTTCTTCTAGAACTTTCTGGTGACGACGCTGCACAGAGCAATCACGTTCAAACAGATGCACATAATTACCATGTGTATCACCAAAGACCTGAACTTCAATATGACGTGGTTGCACCACATAACGTTCAATCAGCACATCTTCATTGCCGAAGCTGGAACGTGCTTCGCTTTTACAGGAAGCGAGTGAACTCAGGAAGTCTTCACTACGCTCGACCAGACGCATGCCTTTACCGCCACCGCCGGCACTAGCCTTGATCAGTACGGGATAGCCGATACTATCGGCTTGCTGTTTCAGGAAATCTGCATCCTGATTAGTACCATGATAGCCTGGAGTTAACGGTACACCAGCTTTTTCCATTAAAGCTTTAGAAGTCGCTTTCAGACCCATTGCTAAGATTGCATCTACTGGCGGACCTATAAAGACAATGTTGTTGTCCTGACAGGCCAGGGCAAACTGGTCATTTTCAGACAGGAAACCAT
>NZ_DFDO01000211.1:0-6048 GCF_002367915.1 Acinetobacter sp. UBA3025 | reverse complement strand
AAAATTGTGGGACAGCAATGAGCTTAGCTCCTCTTTTTTTATTTCAACGCCATAGAATTTCTAAGTTTGATATTCTCTCTAAATGACACATTTTGATCTGCTTTCCAGGCAATTTATGTTATAAAGTTACATGAGTTAGACATCCACGATGGGTACATGCATATGACTGATCACAGTTCACCTGAAAAATCACCTTGGGGTTGGAAAGCACTGATTATCTTCTGTATTTTAGGTGGATTATTCATGTTGTTTTTCTGGCTTGCGGTCAGTAATGAACCAGACTACATGCCAAGCCAGCAAAAGAAAGAAAATACCCAGCAGCATGCATTTAAGAATGCACCTGCGATGTCTCCAGAAGCTTTAGCCAAAGCACAGGCTGACCGTGAAGCTCGTCAGGCGACCTCTTCATCTCATCAGACTCATGAGACGAGCGTGGAAGAGCACAATATGTCTGCTGAAGAACATGCACAGATGGACAATGCTAGCCATGACGAAAATACCACTCATGGCCACTAAGCAGTTCCAAGATCAAATTTTAAAAAGCGAGGTTTTCCTCGCTTTTTTATTTTTTAGTCTTTTAAGCTGAGATACATATCTATATGTGGAATGCCACAATCCAGATATTCTTCACCCTGCACGTCAAAACCCAAGTTCTGATAAAAGCCAATCGCATGTACCTGTGAAGAAAGCTTTAGGAATTCACGTTGCTCTGTCTTGGCCTGATCAATCACAGCCTGCATGATATTTTGGCCGATACCCGTACCACGTGCCGACTGCAATACAGCTACGCGACCAATACTATGATTCTTTAATAAGCGTGCAGTCGCAACGGGTTGATCCTGTAAATAAGCTACAAAATGCGTAGAGATTGCATCCTCAGCATCCCATTCATCTTCGGGAGCAATTTGCTGTTCCTGAATAAAAACGGCTTCACGTATCACTCTGGCATCTTGGGCTAACTCCTCCCAGCTACCTGACATGATTTTAAGATTTTTATTGTTTAGCATTTAGAACCAATTCCCTGCTGATCCCACTGGTTATTCAATAACAATTCCAGTGAATGTTTTTGAATCCCATACATCTCTTTCAATGCCTGAATCTGGGCGAGAACAGCCTGATCGGGCTGTCCATAATCCTTCCGTTTGGTCGCCAGAATCATTTTATTTTTACTGGTGTGTTCTAGGGCCACAAATTCAAAGACCTTGGTTTCATACCCATACGCCTTAAGCAATAAGGCACGAATGGTATCCGTCAGCATTTCGGCTTGCTGCCCAGCATGGATGCCAAACTGCAACATTGGTGACAGCACTTTCGGACTCTGTAATTGCGGTCTTAACTCTTTATGACAGCATGGAGCACACATGATGATCTGTGCATTCAAGCGAATACCGCTATGGATTGCAAAATCGGTCGCCACATCACAGGCATGCAGAGCGATCATCACATCGAGACGTTCCGGTTCATAGGTACGCACATCGCCCTGGAAGAAATCCAGCTGGCTAAAACCAGATTGCTGCGCGACATTCTGACAGAACTCGACCATTTTCGGATTCAGCTCTACGCCGGTGACATACGGCGTCTGACCATGTTTTTGCATATAATCATATAGCGCACAGGTTAAATATCCCTTACCTGAACCGAAATCGACGATACGTAATCCTTGTTCCTGCGGCTGGATTTGAGCCAGTGCGCCTGAGAAAATCTCGACAAATTTATTAATCTGTTTCCACTTACGCGCCATGCTCGGAATGATCTGGCCTTGCTGATCGGTGATTCCTAAATGCTGTAGGAATACACTGTCCTGATCGACATAACGCTGTTTAACCCGGTCATGGCCCTGCTCGGCTTTTGTCTTTGTAGAGGCAGGTTTAGCTTTACTTCGTGTCAGCATGGCCTTTTTCTTGTTTTTCTTCAGCTGCAATTCTTCCTGATCGGTAAACAGGTTAGCTTGCTTGCAACAGGCCAATAATTCCGTTACTTGAGTCAAGGCTTCATTCAAAGGATAGTTTTTGGTGACATCCTGAGTCTTGTATCGATAGACACAGCTCAAAACCTTCTGTTCATTGAGCGAAATGACTCTAAAGGTCATTTTCTCCAATTGTTCAAGTTCACCTTTATACTGACTTAAGATCAGACGATCAAAATGATCAGTTTCAAAGGCTTGCTGAAAAGCCTCCAAGAACTGTTGTTCCTGAACCGAGAGAGAAGTCGATGTCGACATAAGAAAAACCTGATATGAATTGCTGCTCAAGTTTAATTGTTCTTAACTTAAAAGCAAAATTGAATTATTATACAAGTGTATATTTAAACAAGAATGACAATCATGCAGAATGCTCCCCTAGTTCCAGATTATGATCACAATGAGGAACGGATTAATTATATTAGTCATGGCCTCGGTGCTACACTGGCTTTAATTGCCGGTATTTTATTGATTATTAAAGGCTCTTATTTGAGTACCGGACAATGGATTGGCCTTTGGGTCTATGCTTTCAGCATGATTCTGCTGTTTTCCGCTTCGATGCTCTACCATATGTCTACTGCTGCTGACCGACGCTATTTTTACAAAAAAGTTGATCATACGGCAATTTACTACCTGATTGCAGGTACCTATACCCCGTTTCTATCGATTGCGATTCCAACAGCCAAAGCCCAGTATTTACTGATTGCCTTATGGGTGATTGCTGTACTGGGAACACTATTCAAGTTCATTTTCATCAACCGTTTCCAGAAACTTTCTTTAGTCGCTTATCTGGTCATGGGATGGCTGGCACTACTGGTTATGGACGATATGCAGCAGTACTTAAGTGCTCAATCTTTAACCTTTCTGATCATTGGTGGCTTAGCATACACCGTAGGTGCATTGTTTTACGCTTTAAAAAGAGTAAGATATACCCACGCTATCTGGCACATTTTTGTATTGATAGGCGCAGGATCACATTTTCTGTCTATCTATCTTTACGTGATTTAATCATCTCATTTCTCCATTTCAGTGACCCTGAGCGAGTTGAAACGAGAAGATTGCAGTTGTTTTTTTAAAAAATTACGCCTTTTTTAAAAAGATTACGCTTTTAAAACTAAGTTTTTTATTTTTAGTAAGTGTAAGGTTATTCATGGCGTCTTCTGATTCTATCGCTGTAACAGAAACTACAGCAACCAATTCAAAATTTCGTGTTTTAACAGCAAGTTTAGTAGGCACTACAATCGAGTTCTTCGATTTCTATATTTATGCCACAGCTGCCGTTATTATTTTCCCTTATCTGTTCTTCCCTACAAGTACAGATCCTATGACTGCGACTATTCAGTCGCTGGCAACCTTTGCGATTGCCTTTATTGCCCGTCCAATCGGTGCTGCACTCTTTGGTCATCTGGGAGACCGGATCGGACGTAAAGCGACACTGGTCGCGGCCTTGTTGACCATGGGCCTTTCTACCGTTGCCATTGGTTTATTGCCAACTTATGCACAAATCGGTATTGCTGCGCCATTATTGCTGGCTCTTTGTCGTTTAGGCCAAGGCCTTGGTTTGGGTGGTGAATGGTCAGGTGCGGTTCTATTGGCAACTGAAAATGCGCCAGAAGGCAAACGTGCCTGGTATGGTATGTTCCCGCAACTTGGTGCACCAATTGGCTTCATTCTGGCAACAGGCTCATTCTTGACGCTTGGCGCATTCATGTCTGAAGCAGAGTTCATGCAATGGGGCTGGCGTATTCCATTTATCTCTAGTGCGCTACTGGTGATTATGGGTCTATGGATTCGTTTGAAACTGCATGAAACTCCTGCATTCCAGAACGTATTGAAAAAGCAGAAAGAAGTGAATGTACCCTTCTTCGAAGTATTCAAAAAGCATTCTAAAATGCTGGTATTGGGTACCATCGCTGCGATCTGTACATTCGTGGTGTTCTACCTGACCACTGTATTCGCATTGCAATGGGGTACCAAACAGCTCGGCTATACACGTGAAGAATTCCTTCAGTTGCAATTAGTTGCAACTCTGTGCTTTGCTGCGTTCATTCCACTTTCAGCGGTACTTGCGGAAAAATTTGGTCGTAAGACAACTTCAATCGCGGTATGTGTAGTCTCTGCTATTTTCGGTATCTTCTTTGCCGATATGCTTGAATCAGGCAGTACACTGGTTGTGTTCTTCTTCTTATGTATCGGTTTGGCCATCATGGGTCTGACTTATGGTCCGATTGGTACCGTATTGTCTGAAATCTTCCCGACTTCAGTACGTTATACCGGTTCTGCCCTGACCTTTAACCTGGCAGGTATTTTTGGTGCATCTTTCGCGCCATTGATTGCAACAAAACTGGCAACAACTTATGGCTTGTCTGCAGTAGGTTATTACCTCACAGCAGCATCTATCCTGTCATTGCTTGCATTCTTGCTGATCCGTGAAACTAAAAATGATGATGTAAACAATCAGATCTAAGGATCTTGACAGATTAAGTCATCTCAATCAAAGCCAGCATTATATGCTGGCTTTTTTTATGATTTCACAACAAAAACTTGCTACTTCTTTGCGGATATTTCGGGAACAATCAAATAAATAAAGCCAAAGAATGAGGCAGAGTAATGCAGGATCTTATTGAGCAACTTACTCAAGGACAGCTGGTAGATATTGTGATTCTGGTAGAGGATGATAAAAAACTGGACGCCATTCGCTATATCCGGACGCATACAGCTTTAGATGAATCACAGGCGATACAGGTCATTGATGAAATTGTCAGAGAGCATGATCTGGCGCTTAATCGAGACAATAAAGGCAATATCGGCCCACGCTTTACTGATGATGCTGATGAAAATATTCCGGTGGTAACTACATCTTTGGAAGTTCCAGATCATCCCAACCTTAGCATCGCTAAAGATACTGAGGTGGCTGCACAGCAAGTCGGCAAACGTGTGCCCGGCCGTGAGATTGAAAAGAAAATCTGGATCACCGCAGCCGTTATTTTACTGATTATTATTGTGCTCTGGCTACTGCTTTAACAGCAGCGAATGAATCAGTTTTTTTAGACCAATTCGATAATATCAATGGTTGGTGGTACGCGAAAACGAAATGGTACCCCTACCATGCCCGTTCCCACGGTCACAAATACATCTGCATGCTCATGCCGGTACAAGCCTTTTTTATGGCCCAGAATGGAAACCTTTTTCATCACATAATCCGTCAGCCAGGGTAACTCGACCTGCCCACCATGCGTATGTCCAGAAAGCATCAATGGTCGTGTTGGCAATTTCGGCACCATATCCACGGTATCTGGATTATGCGACAGAATCACCCAAGGCTTGTCTTGAGGCAGATCCGGCATTGCGCGCATATCGGTTTTTCCAGCCCACAAATCCCCTACCCCGAGCAGACGAAATTCATCAAACTCGACAATCTGCCCTTCAATGTCCATAACCTGATTCACTTCCAGCGCATAACGAAGCAATTCCTGAATCGGAGGGCCAGGATACTGTTCATCATGATTCCCTGTCACCGAATATACCGGCGCATGAATTTCTTTTAAGACCGCCAGCTCATGTGCCAGTTTATTTTCCGGTTCATAAGTCCAGTCTCCTGCGACCACTACCAAGTCAGGTTTCAGATGATTCAACTTATGTACAATCTGTCTTAACTGGCGTTCATGTCCGGAAAACAGGCCAATATGTAAATCTGCAATCAAAGCAATCCGTACCGGTTTTTTAAGTTTCTGCTGAGGATTGATTTGATAAGGCGTGGTTTTAACCCGAATCAAATGCGGCTCGATAAACCGTGCATAACTGAGTATGGCACTAATCACGAAAATAAAAATAGACTCATGAATCGAATAGTAGCCCATCCATCCTGCATAAATACTGAAGAACACCAGCGGAATCAGCAAATAGGCCAGATAGAAAGCCAGCAGGTGACAAAATGCTTTAAAGGGATGAATGGTTTCTGTACGCGACTGACTCGACCAGGCCTGATACACTGCCCAAACGGCAAGAATGGCCATGCCTAGATAAAAATAAAAAAGTACGGAACTGGTATCCCACATAGATTTGCCTTGTCGAGTCGAGGAGCTGAT
>NZ_DFDO01000250.1:2376-5768 GCF_002367915.1 Acinetobacter sp. UBA3025 | reverse complement strand
CGCACCACCCGTACGTGACAGAATCGAATTCTCACCTACTTCCTGAGCCAAGAGAGTCAGCGCTTCAGGCGTTACCACAAAACCAAGATTACGTACTGCTTCAGCTGCAGTATCTACGGTTGTACCTAGTAGTGCTGCTGGTGAGTTGATCGCGAAGTACACACCTGGATCAAGAATCGCGGCACAGATCAAAGCCATGATCGCTACAAAGGATTCCATCAACATACCGCCATAACCGATTATCCGGATATCGCGTTCGTTATTGACCAGTTTCGGTGTCGTCCCTGAAGAAACCAGTGCGTGGAAACCGGAAATCGCACCGCAGGCAATGGTAATAAACAGGAATGGAAACATTGAACCAGCGAATACTGGGCCTGTACCATCGACAAATTTGGTAATCGCTGGCAATTTCATTTCCGGCATCGCGAACAGAATACCAATCGCCAGACCGGCAATTACACCAATTTTCAGGAAGGTCGATAAATAGTCACGTGGAGCAAGTAATAACCAGACGGGCAATACTGATGCAATAAAACCATAAATGATCAGTGCCCAAGTCAGTTCAGTACCAGTTAAAGTGAACAACTGTCCCCAGTATGGATGCTGTGCAACGTTTTCACCATAGATAATGCCAAGCATCATCAATACGAAACCAATGATCGAAACTTCTGCAATTTTACCCGGACGGATAAATCGCATGTAGATCCCCATGAAGATGGCGATCGGAATCGTAGCGGCAATACTGAACACGCCCCATGGACTATTGGTCAGTGCTTTGACAACCACTAGCGCCAATACTGCAAGGATGATGATCATTACGCCCAGCGCACCAAGCATCACGATAATACCAGCAAAGGTACCCAGTTCCTGTTTTGCCATTTCACCCAGTGAACGGCCGTCACGACGGGTAGAAATAAACAGTACCAGGAAGTCCTGTACCGCACCTGCCAGTACCACACCGACCAGTAGCCAGATCGTGCCTGGCAGATAACCCATCTGCGCTGCAAGGATTGGACCGACTAAAGGACCCGCACCGGCAATCGCGGCAAAATGGTGACCGAATAACACGCTTTTATTGGTCGGCACATAATCCAGACCATCACCCAGACGATGTGCGGGTGTTAAACGGCGTGCGTTCAGTTCAAAAACTTTATTGGCAATAAATAAACTGTAGAAACGGTAAGCGATGCTGTACACACAGGCTGCGGCCAGTACCAGCCAGACTGCATTCACATGCTCACCACGACTGAGTGCAAGTATCCCGAAGGAGACTGCCCCGACTATGGCTACCAGGAGCCAGATGATTTTCGAAGTCATGGTTGACTTCTGTTGTAAAGTTTCCATTCAATCCCTCATTTTGTGAAGCATATAAATCAGCGTGATTTTTTTATTCGAGGTACTGCTGTTTTCCCTTGCGACTTTACGCTTGTTCCTTTCGAATTCCTCTAAGACTTTGGCATAAAAAAAGGGATGATTTTAGTCATCCCCTTTGATAATAGTCTATTTTCCGACCATTATGCACGTTCTAAATAGTCACCAGTACGAGTGTCTACACGAACGCTTTCTTCTTGCTGAACGAATAATGGAACACGTACTACTGCACCTGTTTCAAGTTTCGCTGGTTTACCGCCACCGCCAGAAGTATCGCCACGAACGCCTGGATCAGTTTCAACAATTTTTAATACTACAAAGTTTGGTGGGCTTACTGTTAAAGGTACGCCATTCCACAACATGATAGTACATTTTTCATTTGAATCGTCTTTTAACCATTTTGCAGCATCGCCCATTGCTGTTTTATCAGCAGCGATCTGTTCGAAGGTTACAGGATCCATGAAGTTCCACATTTCGCCATCGTTGTACAAGTATTCCATTTCTACTTCTACGATGTCTGCAGCTTCTAGAGAATCACCAGATTTAAAAGTTTTTTCCAAAACTTTACCACTGCGAAGGTTACGTAATTTAACGCGGTTGAACGCCTGGCCTTTACCTGGTTTAACGTATTCGTTTTCCATGATTGAACATGGGTTACCATCAAGCATAACCTTCAGGCCAGACTTGAAATCGTTCGTAGAATAATAGGCCATGATTGGCTCACTCCAAACTTACTAACTTTAAGCTATTGATGCTATGGGCTGTTGCAATGTCATTTAGCAAGTCTGACACGAACATGAGTTGCCACATGCACATTCATTTAATGTTGCGTATTCTAAATGAGCAATACACCAAGTCGCAACGAAAAAATCGGTTTTAACTTGCTGACACTGCTTAACTTAACATCAGCTATTCCAATACTGGTGCACAACCAGTCTTCCAAGCACATAAAAGTCTCTATGCTTTTGCATACCATAGCAAACTGATCGTGTTTAGAGAAATTTTAGCCAGCTTTCACATTCCCATCTGTAGACAAACTGCTAAACTGCGCACTTCTGGCTATCGCCTTCATCTTTTTTTGATCTTCCGGCATGACACAGTATTTATATCAAGAAGCAAATTGGCAATCGCAACTGAGCGACCTGATTACCGATCCACAGGAACTACTGCAAATTTTACAGCTTTCTCCAGATCAGCTGTTATCTGGTGCTCTTCTGGCCTCTCAAGCCTTTAAATTACGTGTGCCACGAGCTTTTGTTTCCAGAATGCAGCCAGGCAATCCTTTAGATCCACTTTTATTACAAGTGTTACCGCATCATCTGGAACTGGAAGACCATCCGGGATTTGTCACCGATCCCCTAGGTGAAGAACAGGCCAACCAGCAGCCTGGTGTTCTACATAAATATAAGTCACGTTTTCTACTGACCTTGACCGGTGCCTGTGCAGTCCACTGTCGTTACTGTTTCCGACGCCATTTCCCCTATCAGGAAAACCTGCCTAAAAATGAGGACTGGATCAATATCAAACAATATCTGGAAAGCCAGCCAGATATTAATGAAGTAATTCTAAGCGGCGGCGATCCACTGACCTTATCTAACCGAAAATTAAAAACCTGGATTGAACGACTAGAATCGGTACCACATCTCAAATTTTTAAGAATACATTCACGAGTTCCTATTGTGATCCCAAACCGGATCGATGAAGAGCTACTAAGCATGTTAAAAAACAGTAGGCTACGTATTATTCTAGTGGTACACTCGAACCATGCATCAGAGCTGGATGACCTGACCTGTAAGCAGCTTAATCAGCTGGTTCAGCATCAGATCACGGTACTCAATCAGGCAGTTTTATTAAAAGGGGTTAATGATTCTGCTCAAGTTTTGATTGATTTAAGCTATCGCTTGTTTGATGCTGGCGTGATGCCCTATTATTTACATGTACTTGATAAAGTAAAAGGTGCGCATCATTTTGATTTACCTGCTGAGCACATCAATGAGATTTATACAGAAGTTTTAGCGAAC
>NZ_DFDO01000250.1:0-2131 GCF_002367915.1 Acinetobacter sp. UBA3025 | reverse complement strand
AATAAGACACCGCTTTTTGGGGTTTCAACATTTTTGAGTTAAATAATAAAGATGAGTAAGCATACTGCAGACATTTTTCAGACAACGGCTGAACTCACCATAGAACAGCTAAGTTTTTGTCCCACAAATGCCAAAGCATTGCAGGAATGGGTCGCAGGAATTTCAATCCTGCAATTGGGGAATTCATCCAAGTCTCTGTTCAGTGCTTTACTGGAAATTTCCGAACTGAAATGTGCGGAAACCTTGCGTTTTGACCTGATTCAGGTATTGCACCCTACCCTTGAAAATGTTTTGGCCAGTCTTGAGAAACATTTCGTCAATCAGGGTCTGATCACGACGGATCGCAATGACCAGATTATTGAGCTGGCCATGCTGTTACGCAGCTATTTTGCCAAGATCTATATAGATATTGCCAAACGTTGTAATCATCAGCTGAATCATCAAAAGTTTTCACTATTTTCCTTGGGCAAAAAGAAAAGTCTGCAAAGTGCCCGGATGGTGTCCATTTACTATGGTCTGCAACAGTTAAGCCTGCTGCTCTATCAACAGCATATGCTGTATAGCACACCTGGCGCTGGCCAGTGGTTGGCAGCACATCAGTTACTGGAATGTGCGATGGAAAATAATTTCTATCAGACCAACATCAATCAGGTTCTTGGCACCCAGCACGAAATCCAGAATATTGCTCAAGCCTATGCACGACTAATTTTGCTGGATATTTTCAATACTCATCAGATTCGTCCTGCTGAAATTCAGGGCTTATATTTATGTAGTGCAGACTGGGCGAAACTGGTTCAGATTCTTCCAAAAGAAACCACGCTGTCACGTTATGTGGTTGATGCCAGCAAAGATCATCCACCTTTATTAAATTCTCATCAGGGTCAGCATTTCCAGCCGAGCTTCTATATTTCGACACAAAACCTGATGGAACACCTGACCGGTACTCAAAGCAAAAATGCCCAGTATCTGTCACGTAATGAAAAGCTGTTCCTGACACCTGCCCTGCATTTTCATATCTATAACCTGCTTTCGAATAATGTCGAACGCCGTCATGAACGTTATGAATATTCCGCACAGATCAATATCTGCTTTGGCTTAACGGTGGCGCATTTTTATCTGTCTAAGGGTAAAAACTTTAATGAAACGCTGGAACTGGAAGGTAATTATGGTTTCCAGAGTGAAAGCAGTTTTGTCAGCTCAATGCATAATACTGTTCCAAGCGGATTCAGCAGTATCAAGGCGCTCGATCGCGAAGCCAAACAGATTCATACCGCTGAGGTTCTCGATATCAGTGTCAATGGTTACCGGATTAAATGGTCAGGTATCACGCCTGCCAATCTGAAAACTGGTGAATTTATTCTGGTTCAGGAAAAATCTCAAAGCCAGTGGCGTGGCGGTGTCATTCGCTGGATCAAACAGTCAGCAGATAAAAGTCTGGAAATTGGTCTGGAAATTCTGGCACAGGAACTGTTCCCTTGCGCAGTTTATGCCCGTACCGACAAACACAGTATTAATTACCAGCCAGCTATTCTGGTACAAATGACCCAGCTCGATCAGGTCTCAACCAGTATTATTGTCTCTGGCTCACAAATGTTTAGGGAAAAACAGACCATTCATTTACGACTTGGCCAAAAAGAACTCAGAATCTACCTGACCAAGGCACAGCTCATTACACAAAGTTTTATCCGTTTCGACTATGAATTATTAAATGATCAAGAAGAACATGTCATCGAAAACTTTATACATAAGCAATTGAATGAAACTAGAAATCACGATTTATGGGAAGCATTGAAGTGAGAAATCCATTATTGTCTAAAAAGTTAAAACGTACTGAAACACGTTTACTGATCATTGATGATAATCAAATTAGATATAACCAAATCCGTGATCTCTTAACCAGCAATGAATATCAGGTCGATGCCGTTCTGCTTGATGATCTGCAATCTTTTGAAAAACAGTTAAACTTTAACTGGGACCTGATTATTTTTGGTCGTGCTTATGATCTGAAATATGAACAGGCCTTAAGTCTGGTTCAACTTTCGCAGCAACCTGATCTGCCTATTTTATTATTGAAGCCGGAAGATTATCAGGCTGAACAATATGCCCAATATATCCGTAAAGGCATTTTTGA
>NZ_DFDO01000013.1:0-4719 GCF_002367915.1 Acinetobacter sp. UBA3025 | reverse complement strand
TAGCTTCAATACCTTGATATTTAAATATTAAGAATTACTTGAGAAAATATTCCTCTTATAAAAAATTACATATAATTATTTGAAATTCCTGAATTCATTTCAAATTGTTTCAATATCATCTGAGTTCTGAAATCTGAGGAAGATAAAAACAGCTCATTTTTCTTCTGATCTTTAGGTAAATAAAAGCTTTTGAATTTTCAAATATATAGAAAATACTTATTGTCACCTTCTGAAAAAATAGATCGCCAATAATATTAATTTGCCCTAAATTTATTTCTATTTTTTAAATATTCTTAATAATCATAAAATATTGAGTGATTTAAATAGTTTATTTATGCACTAAAACCAATTTTTTACGTAATCAAAAATATTAAAAGTTTACATTTTTTTACAGTTAACAATGACTTATAGGAACATTCTTGAATTTTCATGGAAAATAAAAATTAATTAGAGTGAATAAAAAAGCGACAAAATGTCGCTTTTCTTTAATTCAGTTTACAATCAGTTATCTGATATGAGGGCAACTTGCTGCACATAGTTAAACAGCTTTTGCTTTGAGGCTGCCACTTCTTCTTCCGGTGCCTGATTTTTTAGATCACGATGTACACGTAAATAATGCTGACGTAAGGTATGACGTTCTGTCGCATTATAGGTTTTGGTAAATTCATTAATTGCAGGATCACCATCTTTCACGATACGGTCAACCCAACGCTGCAATTGTGCTGTCTTTTTCAAACCCTGTTTCGGAGTCAGATAAGACAGAATCACGGTTTCATTTTCATTACGAAGTAATTTACCAATACGTGAAAATTGACGACGGCGTGCTTCATGTGAACTGATTTGCTGGACATCCAGCAAAGCTTCAATCAGACGTTCTTCAACGGGTAAATTTTTAATTTGTTTCGCACTCAGTTCTGCCAACTGTGCGCCTAAAGCAGCCATACGCTGAACTGCTTTTTTCTGTTCGGTTTTACTTGCGCGTCCCTCTAAAGATTCAAAGTCTTCTTCAGTTAAACTGCTCGGTCGACGTGCCACGATTAATCTGCCTCATAAAATTTTGCCGCAAACAGTGCCTGAATTTCAGATAAGGCCTTTTCCTCATCTGCACCTTCAATCACCAAGCGTAAAGTTGTTCCTTTGCCCGCACCAAGCATCAGCAAGGACATAATATTTTTGGCATCAACCAATTTGTCCGATTTGCCAATCTGGATACTGGAACGAAATTTGGTGGTAACTTCAATGAGTTTACCTGATGCACGCGCATGTAAACCTAGTTTATTAATTACGTCAACAGTCGTATCAATCATGACCAGTGCTTCATTTCTCGGTGGAGGACTTGAATAGACCATTTTGCCTCAAGCGCTTTTTTTAGTCTATCCACAATATAAACAGAACGATGCTGGCCGCCAGTACAACCAATCGAGATGGTCATATAATGACGATGACCCTCAGCAAAGGTCGGCAGCCATTTGTCTAAAAAGTGATAAATATCCTGGAACATGTCTTCGACCTGATCACTTTTTTCCAGGAATTCCTGTACCGGCTGATCCAGGCCTGAATATTTACGCAGTTCGAGTTCCCAATGCGGATTCGGCAAATGACGGACGTCGAAAACATAATCGGCATCTAAAGGAATGCCATGCTTATAGCCAAAAGATTGCAGAATCACAATCAGGTTATCAGTCTGCCCTAGCTTGTACAATAAGGTATGTTTCAGATCATGTACGCTTTTATCAGTGGTATCGATATGCACTGTAGAGCGGAGCTGGATCGGCATCAGCAGGACTTTTTCTTCCTGAATACACTGATGCAGACTCTTGAAACGGGCAGCCAAAGGATGCGGACGGCGTGACGCACTAAAACGGGCAATCAGCTCCTGATCCTGCGTAGTCAGATAGATGACATCTACCGTACCATGCTGTTGCAGCTGTTCAAATACATGGTCGAATTCCTGCAAATCTGCACGGGTACTACGAACATCCACCCCAAGCGCCAACTGTTCCAGGTTATTTTCACAGTCCAGCTTTGCCACAATTTCAGGAAGCAAGGCCAAAGGCAGATTATCAATACAGTAATAACCCAAGTCTTCAAGTACCTGCAATGCAGAAGATTTACCTGAGCCAGATTGTCCTGTCACAATTAAAATGCGCTTCATGCCTTACGATCCTTTTACTTATCCAGCTGCGTATTTGATCTGCAGATTATCAATCAGACGAGTTTTTCCTAATTTCGCCGCGACCAGAATCACGACATCCTGATTAAATTCGTCAATTTTCTGCAATTCCGGTGTACGGGCTTTTACATAGTCCACTACCAGACCTGCATCTGTCAAAGTTTGACGGATACCTGCCAGTGCTTCCTCCAAAGTTTTACCTGCATGTAACTGCTGCTCAGCAGTTTTCAGACTCTGGAAAATGACTGGTGCTGTTACACGTTCCTGCTCGCTTAGATAGCCATTACGCGAACTAAGTGCCAGACCATCTTCAGCACGGGCAATTGGCACACCAATCACTTCCAGCGGAATATTCAGGTCTTGAACAAACTGACGAATCACAGCCAGTTGCTGATAGTCTTTCTGACCAAAGAAGGCATAGTTGGGTTGAACAATATTAAATAATTTGGTCACCACGACCGCTACACCATCAAAATGACCTGGACGCTGTAAGCCACATAGATCATTGGTGATACCAGATACACTGATATTGGTCAGACGTGGCTTGTTACCATACATCTGCTCTACAGTTGGGGCAAAGACAATGTCACAACCCACATCTGCCAGTAACTGCTGATCCTGCTCTAAAGTACGTGGATAATTATCAAAATCCTCATTAGGTCCGAACTGGATCGGATTAACGAAAATACTCACAACAACGACATCACACAGTTTACGCGCCTCACGCACCAGATTCAGATGCCCCTGATGCAGGTTGCCCATGGTCGGGACAAAACCAATAATTTTACGCGCAGAACGTGCAGGATTGAGCGAAGCAGATAATCCTTGGATGGTTGTTTCTGTTTTCATGTTACAACTCGACTTGGAATGTTTGTTCAGGTGCTGGGAATGAACCATCTAAAACAGCCGCATGATAGGCTTTAAATGCATCCAGAATTGCAGTCGCACCAGACTGTTCTTTCATAAAGTTACGTACAAATTTCGCGGTATGGCCAAAGGTTAGACCAAGCATGTCTTGAACGACCAATACCTGGCCATCAGTGGCTGCCCCTGCTCCAATACCAATCACTGGAATATGTGGGAAAAGTTCAGTAATTTCCTGACCCAATTGTGCAGGCACGCATTCCAGCAACAGCACTGCTGCACCGGCTTCAACCACTGCCTTACAGTCAGCAATCAGTTGATCGGCCGCTTCACGGGTACGGGCCTGTAGCTTATAGCCACCAAAGACATGCACCGACTGCGGAGTGAGACCCAAGTGAACACAGACTGGAATCCCGTTACGGGTTAGAACCTGAACGGTTTCCGCCAGCCAGGCACCACCTTCCATCTTGACCATTTGTGCACCGGCCTGCATCACCGTTTTTGAGCTTTGTAATGCATCATTCAGAGTGGCATAACTCATAAATGGCAGATCAGTCATAATCAGTGCATGCTGATTGCCACGGCGTACCGCTGCGGTATGGTAAGCCATATCTTCTACAGTCACAGGCAAGGTTGAATCACGACCTTGAATCGACATACCCAAAGAGTCGCCTATCAAAATACTGTCAACTTCAGCAATTTCCATGGCTTTGGCCATACTGGCGTCATAGCAAGTCAGGCAAGAAAATTTGCGTCCTTCCGCTTTATATCGTCTTAAATCACTGAGACTGATCATGAAGATGTTCCTCTATTATTGAAGTTCTCTCGAACATGCCAATAATTAAAAATTAAATATTTGCCCAATTCGTGCGGTCAAAAACCGTTAAGGTTGATTGCTTGACGATGTCCAGGTCTTTTAATGTGTTTCCATTCAGCTGCAAGTTGGCATCAATATCCAGTAATGGTACCAATACAAAGTCACGTTCCAGCACGCCCACATGCGGTACGGTTAACCGTTCATTTTGAATCTGTTCATCACCATAAATAAGCAGATCCAGATCCAAGGTACGTTCACCCCAATGACGTAGACGCACACGCCCAGCCTCTTGTTCAAAGGCTTGCAGACGATCCAGCAGATCCAGCGGTGCCAGATCCGTAATTAACTGTACGACAGCATTAAAATAATTCGGCTGATCTTGTGGCCCCATAGGTGGGCTTTGGTATAGATGCGAGGTTTTTATCTGTCCCAAACTTGCCAGCTTTTGCACGGCTTCAGCCAGAATCTGGCGTGAATCGCCCAGGTTACTTCCTAAACCGATATAGGTCACTGTCATTGTGTAGGCCCAAAAATAACCTGGCTTAAATCACGCTGCACCCGTTTACGCTTGGTAATTGGATGGTCTGCACCAATGTCACCGCTGGCACTGGCCGCCACATGAGAAACCGGTTTGCTACGCTCATTCTCAAATTTGGCTTTACGTGCACGACGGCTACGTGGTTCTGGCTCATTCACCAGAGGCTCAATCTCGGTTGCTACATCTTGTGCAGCCAGACGCTGTTCCAGATGTTCTTCCTGAGAAGCCTTGCGACGGCTCTTGGCACGCTGACGGTTATATTGGGCAATGGCACGCTCTTTTTCATCGCTGCCCATTTGCTGATAGGCTTCCCACCAGCTTCCCATA
>NZ_DFDO01000049.1:0-5014 GCF_002367915.1 Acinetobacter sp. UBA3025 | reverse complement strand
TTCTCCTGCAAATCTTTATGCCAATACATCCCCATATTAATTTTCGGTAGTTGTACAGGAACGTCAAAAATATTCAGACAATTTGCTAACTGTAGATGTGCCAATACATTTTTAGGAATCGTCAGCATGGCAGTCTTTTGCTGTTCCAAAATTTGCAGGGCTGTGGAATAGTGCTGACAACGTAAAAAAATCTGCCGGGAATAATGTTTTCGACTTAAATATATATCTTCAACTAAAACTCCCGTACGGCGTGAGGAAACGCCAATATGAGGTGAGGCCAGATAAACCTGTTCATTCATTTCTGTTCGTTGTGTACAGACCACGAATTCATCTTGTACCAGTCGTTCAAACTGAATTTTTTCACTAATACTTTGCTCCAGATCAATGACAAAATCGACCTGTTGAGAGGCGAGATCTGCAGCAATATTTTTGCGGTCGAGTTTCATACTACTCAACTGAAGATCCAGGTTAATTTTTTGAAAATGTTGAACCAGTTTAGGAAAGATCATGGGTTCAATTTCGTCATGTACAGCGATTTTTAAGCTATGAATCAGTTCCGGTCTGAATTGTTGATGCTGCATCGAAATATTCTGAATCGTAAAAAGTGCATTTTTAATTTCTGGATAGATCTGATCCGCAAACGGCGTAGGTTGCATCTTGCTACCAATTCGCACAAATAAATCATCTTGTAAATGCTGTCTTAAACGTTGTAAAGCATGACTGGCCGCTGACTGGCTTATCGATAGAATTTGCGCAGCTTTAGAAATACTGTTTTGTTCGTAAATGGCAATAAAAAGTGGATAAAGATTAATATCAATACGATGAAAATTTCGTAGATCCATCACGGTTTTTGAATGAATACTATGCATACTACTATATGGAATTAAATCATTTTATTCATAATAAGTTTTGGGTTAAGGTGTTGTAAAGCGTATGAATTACAATATTCAGAGGGATAAAGCAATGTTTGAGCTGTCAGCAAGTGCACAGGATTATTTAAATAGAACAAAAAAGTTTATTACTGATGAAATTGAACCTGTCGAGGCTGATTTCTGGCATCAGGTGCATGAGCTGAATCAAGGTGGCGACTGGACCAAATGGCAATGGCCGGCAGAACTTGAAACATTGAAAGATAAAGCCAAAGCAGCAGGTCTCTGGAATATGTTTCTGCCTTGTCCAGAATTAGGACAGGGATTATCCGTTCAGGAATATGCACATATCGCTGAACTTTCTGGACGAAGCCTGATTGCACCTACGGTCTTTAACTGCAATGCGCCAGATAGTGGCAATATGGAAGTATTGTGGCGCTATGGTTCTGAAGAACAAAAACAGCAATGGTTGATGCCACTTCTGGAAGGGAAAATCCGTTCAGTGTTCTGTATGACTGAACCTGCAGTGGCTTCTAGTGATGCTACCAATATGCAGGCGACAGCGGTGGTTGAAGGTGATGAAATTGTTTTGAATGGTCGTAAATGGTGGTCTTCGGGTTTGGGTGATCCAAATGCCAAAATCATCATCTTTATGGCACATACACCGGATGAATCCAAAGACCGTCATCATCAGCATTCCATGGTTTTAGTTCCAGTCGATACTGCAGGCGTGAAAATTGAACGGATGCTTCCAGTCTTTGGTGATTATGATGCACCACATGGCCACGGCGAAGTCAGCTTCGATAATGTTCGTGTTCCAGTTTCGAATTTTATTGGGGGTGCAGGTCAAGGCTTTGAAATTGCCCAAGGGCGTTTAGGGCCAGGCCGTATTCACCATTGTATGCGTTGCATCGGTGCTGCTGAAAAATCATTAGAACTTATGATTGACCGGGGTATGAGCCGTACCGCATTTGGTAAAGAGATTTTAAAACTGGGTGGTAACCTGGAACGTGTGGCTGAAGCTCGCGTTGCCATTGATCAGGCTCGATTATTAACCTTGTATGCTGCCTATAAAATGGATACTTTAGGGAATATGGCAGCACTGACTGAAATTTCTGCAATTAAAGTCGTTGCGCCAAGTGTACTGGAAAAAGTTGTGGATATGGCGATTCAGATCCACGGTGGTGCGGGTGTTTCTCGTGATACACCGCTGACCGGATTCTTTGCCCAAGCCCGTGCCTTACGTCTGGCTGATGGTCCGGATGAAGTGCATAAAGGTATGATTGCCAAGCTGGAACTGGCAAAACGTGGTTATAGCACACGTCGTAAAAAATAAGCTGGCTTTATATACAGAACATTGAAACGTATTAGAAGATTTTAAGGAAAAATTATGGCGGTCATTGATGTAGGTGGATCAGTTCGTGAAGGTGAGGAACTGGATGTACAGGCCATCACAGATTGGTTAAATCAACAAGGAGTAAATGTAGAAGGTCCTTTAGAGCTTACTCAATATTCCGGTGGAGCTTCAAACTGGACTTATCGTTTGCAATATGCCAATGCCGATTTGATTCTACGTCGTCCGCCTCAAGGGACTAAAGCTAAATCTGCGCATGACATGGCACGTGAATATCATGTACAAAAAGCTTTGGCTGAACACTATCCAGTCGTACCTGAAATGGTGGCACTTTGTCAGGATGAATCAGTCATTGGCTGTGATTTTTATGTGATGAAACGCATTGAAGGTATTATTCCGCGTGCCAAGCTGCCGCCTGAATTACAACTGACTGAACCAGATATCCAGACTCTATGTATTAATGTGATTGATAAGCTGATCGAACTACACCAAGTTCCTTACACTGGTACAGAACTGGAAAAGTTAGGTAAAGGTGAAGGCTATTGCCGTCGTCAGGTAGAAGGCTGGGATGCACGTTACGAAAAAGCCAAAACATTAAATGTTCCATCTTTTAAATACGTGCGTAACTGGCTGAAAGATAATATTCCATCTGATTCTAAAACCTGTGTCATTCACAATGACTGGCGTTTTGATAATGTCATTTTGGATCCAGAAAATCCAACTGAAGTTATTGGGGTGCTGGACTGGGAAATGGCCACCCTGGGTGATCCGCTGATGGACTTGGGTTCTGCCTTGGCTTATTGGGTAGAAGATACGGACAATGCCATTTTTAAAGCAACACGTCGTCAGCCCACCAATTTAAAAGGTATGTTTACCCGTAAAGAAGTGGTGGATTACTATCTGGAGAAAACCGGTCTGCAACCGGAAAACTGGACATTCTATGAAGTGTTTGGGATTTTCCGTCTCTCGGTCATTGCCCAGCAGATCTATTATCGTTATTACCACAAACAAACCAACAATCCAGCCTTTAAGGATTTTTGGGTAGTCATTCATGCCTTGCATATTCGTGCCTTAAAACTGATTGGTCTACAAAAGCTTGAAGCCAATGACATTGCACAAAAATATATCCTGAAATTTAAAGAGTTAATGCCAAAATGACCACCATTTACTTGATCCGGCATGGACAGGCATCTTTCGGGGCAGCCAGTTATGATCAGCTTTCGCCAAATGGGGAACTACAGGCAAAATTGCTCGGTCGTTATTTTGATGAAATCCTGAAGGAAGCACCTTATGTAGTGGCTGGTTCCATGCAACGTCATCAACAGACGGCGCAGTTATCTCTAGATGAATGTTTTCCTGAAAGCGAGATTTTGACCGATAGTGCCTGGAATGAGTTTAATCATCAGCAGGTCTTTGCCCGTTATGAACCGCGTTTCAATCAGCCAGAACTGCTTAAGCAGGATGTCTCGGAACATGCCAATCCGCGAGATTATTTGAGCAAAATCTTTAGTGGAGCAATTGCTCGCTGGACCTGTGATGATTATCACCACGAATATGATGAATCCTGGCCTAATTTTAAAAGCCGTGTAGAAACCGGTTTGCAAAATTTATGCGACCAGCTTGCGCAAACTAAACCACGCTATGCAATCGTGTATACCTCGGGTGGTGTCATCTCTGTGGCAGTAGGTAAAATCCTGGGGCTGAGTCCAGAGAAAACTTTCGCTTTAAACTGGGCAATTACCAATACCAGTATTACTACACTGCGTCTGGTCGGAAATGAACCCCAGCTACTCAGTTTGAACGAACATCATTTTATTAAAGCACAGCGTCCAGACCTGCTAACCTGGATTTAAAAATTATTGAAGATAAAACACCTTAGAAAAAATAAAGGGATAGGGTAAAAATATGGCTAAAACGATTTTAATTACTGGTGCAAGTTCAGGGATTGGTGCCGGTATGGCACGTGAATTTGCAAAAAAAGGGTATAACCTGGCGATTTGTGCACGTCGTCTGGAACGTCTGGAAACTTTAAAGCAGGAACTCGAAAGCCAATATGATATTAAAGTCATTGCCAAAACACTGGATGTGACCAATTATGATCAGGTTTTTGAAGTTTTCCGTGCCTTTAAAGAAGATTTTGGCACCATTGACCGGATTATTGTCAATGCTGGTGTAGGTGAAGGCCGCCGGATTGGTAAAGGTAATTTTGCGATCAATAAAGCTACTGTTGAAACCAACTTTATTTCTGCATTGGCACAATGTGAAGCTGCAGTGGAAATTTTCCGCGCACAAAACTCCGGTCATCTGGTGATGATTTCATCGATGAGCGCAATGCGTGGTATGCCAAAACACTTGACCGCTTATGGCGCAAGTAAGGCTGGGGTTGCACATCTGGCTGAAGGCATTCGTGCTGAGCTAATTGATACACCAATTAAAGTCACGACCATTTTCCCAGGCTATATTCGTACTGAAATTAATGAAGGCGCGAAAAAATTACCATTTGAAGTGGATGAGAAAACGGGTTCACGTTTATTGGCAGAAGAAATTGAAAAAGCGCCAGTCAAAGCTTATGTACCGAAGTGGCCTTGGTTACCACTCGGTTTGGCAATGAAAGTATTACCGCTAAAATTAGTCAATAAATTAGGTTAAAACTTCAATTCAAAAAAGCTCCATCAGGGGCTTTTTTAATTTTTAGTATTTAAAAATTTGGATAAAAGTAGGTTGGATAATTCTGGTATCGGATTTAAAGACGTTATAAATTATTAAGATGTTTAGGGTGTGTTGACACTTT
>NZ_DFDO01000070.1:0-5822 GCF_002367915.1 Acinetobacter sp. UBA3025 | reverse complement strand
GAATGATGATTCCTGTAATTTTATCTGGTGGTTCGGGTACACGTCTTTGGCCACTCTCACGTTCTAGCTACCCAAAACAATTTTTACCTATTACTGAAGAAAAGACTCTGTTTCGACTTACACTCGAACGAATATCTAAACTCAATCAAGAACTTGCAAACTTCCAAAATCCGATTATAGTCACGAATGAAAATCATCGCTTCATTGTTGCAGAACAACTGAGGCAACAAAAAACAGCGGCTCAAATTTTACTAGAGCCTATTGCACGTAATACGGCACCGGCTATTGCAGCAGCAGCTGAATTAGCACTCTCCCATGGGGAAGATCCAGTTTTACTAATTCTTGCCGCAGATCATGTCATTGAACAACAAGAAGCTTTTAATCAGGCCGTAGCGGTAGGTCTATCTGCTGCAGAATCAGGGAAATTAGTTACATTTGGTATAGTTCCAACAGCTCCAGAAACAGGGTATGGCTATATCAAGTCACAAAATAAGATCGAACAAACTCAGCTTCAAAGCTATCCTGTGGCTCAATTTGTAGAAAAGCCTAACTTTGAAACAGCGCAGCAATACCTTGCAGATGGTTCTTACCTGTGGAACAGTGGGATGTTTATGTTTAAAGCATCGACCTATCTACAGGAATTAGAGAAATTTAATCCCACTATTTTAAAAAATGCAAAAAATGCAATTCGTGAAAGCAAGAATGACTTAGACTTTGTTCGTTTAGATAAAGCTAGCTTTGAACAATGTCCTGAAGATTCTATTGACTATGCTGTGATGGAAAAAACCGAACATGCTGTGGTTGTTCCACTGAATGCCAATTGGAATGATGTGGGTGCATGGAACAGTGTTTGGGAAGTCAGTGATAAAGATGAAAATGGTAATAGTCTTCGTGGTGATGTGATTACTCACGATACTCATAACTCGTTAATCCATGCAGAAACCCGTTTGGTCAGTACACTTGGACTGGAAAATGTTGTCGTCATTGAGACTGCCGATGCTGTACTTGTAGCAGATCAATCTAAAGTTCAAGATATTAAGAAAATTGTCGAAAAGCTAAAATCAGCTCAGCGTTTTGAAGTAGATCAGCATCGCAAGGTTTATCGCCCATGGGGAAGTTACGATTCTATTAATAGCGGCAGCCGTTATCAAGTGAAGTGTATTGTTGTTAACCCAGGACAAAAGCTCTCTTTACAGATGCATCATCACCGTGCGGAGCACTGGATTGTGGTGAATGGTACAGCGAAAGTGCGTAAGGGTGATGAAACCATTTTGCTGACGGAAAACCAGTCTATTTATATTCCGCTTGGGGAAACGCATGCTTTGGAGAACCCTGGCAAAGTTCCACTGGAGCTGATTGAAGTGCAATCTGGTTCTTATTTGGGTGAAGATGATATTGTTCGCTTTGAAGATGTTTATGGACGAGTATAGCTCTTAAAATAAAAAAAGCGGCTCATGAGCCGCTTTTTTTTATTTTGATATTAATTTAATTAGATTCATCTCAAATGTTTCTAGGATTTGATCTTTAGATAAAGAGTTTTCAGCATATTTACGACCATTCTTTCCGAATTGCTGACATTGTTCTTTATTTTGTGATAATTGAATAATAGCATCAGCTAAAGCATTTCCATTTTCAGGTTCAACAATTAAACCGCATTGTGCACCTTGAGTGATAACATGACCCAACTCGGTGTCTGCTGCGGCTGTTGCAATAACACTTTTACCGCTTGCCAACATCCCTGTAAGCTTAGAAGGCATCACCAAATCCGCAGCATCGGCACGTTGTGGCAACAGATGAATATCAGCTAAGCCTAATAATTCACCTAAACGCTCAAATGGCTGCAAGTCTAAAAATATGACATTATTTAAACCTGCACATGCCTCTTCTAAATCTGCACGGCCCGCACCATTACCACAAAACACAAACTGAATATTGTCAATTTTTTGTTCTGAAATGATGTTTGCCGCTTCAGCTAATATTTCAAGACCTTGTTTACCGCCCATATTACCTGAATAAAGCGCAACCACCTTTTCATCACTAATACTTAATTCTTTTCGATATGAACTAACCTCTTTCAAAGGCTGAATAGCGGAAATATCCACCCAATTCGGGAAAGATATAATTTTTTGTTCATCAATACCTTTTGCACGTGCAAGTTTAAGCATTTGTCCTGAAATGCTTGATACACGATCAAAACAACGTATTAAGCAACGCTCACATGCTTCAACAAAGCCTCTTAGCCATTTTGCTTTTATCAGCCCCATATCAAAGGCAGCATTCACTTCATAGTCTTGCACATGCAACCAAGATTTTGCACCATTGAGTTTTGCAAAAGCGACCGTCGCTGGTGCACACATCAATGCTGGTTCTACAGTCCAAACGACATCTGGTTTCCAAGCCCACTGTTTAAATAATGTAGGTAGACTACTTAATGCAAAAGAGACTAAATGAATAAGCCGTTTTATACCATTCGGCTGTGCCGGCACCCATAGCGGAGTACGATACACAGTAACTCCATTCCATTGCTCAATGGCATATGCATTTTGATAACCTTTAGAGACTTTCCATGCTGGGTAATATGGCGGTGCCGTAATCACACGGACTTCATGACCTTGCTCGGCAAACCACTGTGCCATTTCACCTGTATATTTACCAATCCCTGTTAGCTCAGGAGCAAAGTTAATGCCATAGAATAATATTTTCATGATTTTTTAATCCTTGCGCATTCTCTCAACAAGTAGCTCTAACTGATCCTGGGAAGTCATTAATAGTTCTAAAAACCGATTTTTTGCATTTATAGAAGCTTGGAAATATTTATTCTCATGTTCAATTTGGCTTAGATAATGCTTTACCTTAGGCTTAAAATTTTCATCCATACTCAAGCTAATCCCACCTGTACTATCAATATCATCTGAAATACATCCAATATTCGATGCTATAACAGGGACCCCTGCTGATAAAGCTTCTAGCACTACTAAAGGTTCTGCCTCATTTTTATACTGAGATGGAAAAATAAAATAATCGATACTTGCATAAAACTGATCTTTATCCTGACCATATAATGGCCCTAGATATTTTAGACTCTCTCCAAAGGCAGCTTTCGCTCTTTGAATTTCATCATTTACATATTCAGATGTTGCTGGACCAGCCAAATGAAGTTCTATTGAAAAATAATTTTTCAAATAAATTGCAGTATCTATTGTAGCCGTCAGTCCTTTTTCTTTTGTCAAGTTACTTAAATGCCCTAGACGAATAACTGATTCTTTAGGCTGAGCATGAAATTTATTTTGCTCAATGAGTTTAGAATTATTTAATACAAATGTATCAAGCTGAAAACCTACACTTTTTTGGAGATCATTCGCCATTGTTTGTCCCAAAACAATATGGCAAGCTCTTTTACCGGCTAATTTCGTAAGCCAGTAGAGCACCTTTGACCGTCTGCGAATGTGGTCATAAGCGTGATAATGAAGATATAGATTTGAATTTTTTAGACGGGCTGCCAAAACCAGCAGCACATTTAGAATTAATCCATTATTTGAATTCAGTGAAATATAAACTGAAGTTTTTTCAGAGAAAAGAATGACAACAAAAGCATAAAGATGTGCAATGATTTTTTTAATCCCTGTTGCTGAAACATCAATTTTTTTTTGATTAAATCCAGCTTTTGAAAAAAACTCAAACATGCTTTGAGTCGCTAAGGACTGTCCATGTACAGGCTTAGGAAATGGTCCAATGAATATCATGATTTTCTCGAAACTAAATGCTGTACCGCTTGTACAAATGAACTTACATCTCCTCGCTCTGCGAACTTAGAAGCTTCTATACACATATTTGTCCAGAGTTTTTCATCACGCTCGAGACTACTCATGAACCAAGCTAATCCTTGAGGATTGTCAGGTTCAAAAATAAATCCATTTACACCTGTACGAACTAAACAATCACGCGCACCGCATACATCGGATAATAGTACTGGTAAGCCCATCGCTTGAGCTTCAATGACCACATTACCAAATTGTTCCTCTATACTCGGCAAGAGCAAAGCAAAGGTAAATGCAAGAATTTTTGAGATTTCTTCTGTTTGTATAAAGCCATGAAAAATGACGTCATCTAAAATACCTAACGTACGTGCTAATGCTTTTAATTCTTCTTCTAAGGGGCCTGAACCACATATATGCAATGGGCGAACTTGAGCCGAATTTTCTTTATATAGCGCATATGCATGTAAAGCCATATGTAAATTTTTTTTTGGAACCAATCGGGCAACAATCGTAAAATGCCTTTCTGCAAAAGCAACACCTTGAGGTGCAGGCATACCTCCTGACATTTTTCGAATGCGCTCTAAAGATAATGTGTTGTAATCAACTGTAATCTTGTTCACAGGAATACCATGGAAACGAAAATAATCTTTCGAACGAATACCTGAACCAATTGCACCTACATACGGTAAAAAATAGAATCTTTTAAAAGCTTCTTTCAATGAATTTCGTGGAAAGTCATCAAACTTTGAGCAGTTCATGGTAAAAACTTTATCACCCAACATTCTAAGAAAAAATGCAAAAAATAAAATTTCCCACCATTCATAATGACAGAGAAACCAATTTGCCTTACCATGTTTTAAACGATACGCAATTAATTTCCTGACTAAAGTTAAACTGCGGGGACGCCCTTCGTTAAATAGAGTTACTTTTTTAAATGATTGTCCACTTTCAGGAATCCATTCATATGTATCACTACGCCCATATAATTCTAGTCCAATCACATTCAAATTTGACTGTGCTACAGCATCACAACGATCTACATGCATTGGACCAAAGTTTTCCCATAGAAAAATCACTTTTGTCATATTAATTTACCGAATTTTAATCTTGTAAAATAAAAGGAAATAGATTGCCGAAAAAACAAAAACAGTCACATAGAAATTATTTAAAACAGCTAATAAGGCACCGCGAGAAATAATTGCAATCATAGAAATTAAAATAACAGCAATAATATACTTTAACCCCCATGTTCTATCATAAATGTAAAAAATATCAATTTTTCGCAATAACATCCCGAATAAAAAAGAAAATATAAGCAATCCAATAAAACCAAAATCGACGTAAAACTCAATAGGTAAAGGAGATGAAATATTTAAATAATCGTAACCTGCTGCTGCTGCTCCTAATGAGCCTGTTGGTTCTGATTTAGAAAACCAAAATGAACGAGGTATAAATGAAAATAAAGAACTTAAAAGCTGATTTCCTAATGTATATCCATATTTATTTACAAAAATAACTCCATTAACAATCGATTGAAAGCCATCAAAATCACCACTTAATCTATAGTATTCGCCCATATCTATATTAAAAGCACCTTCACCACGTGTTAAATGTGAAAAATATGGAAATATAGTAGTAATACCAATGAAAAAGCTAAGAAACATTATAAGCTTTCTTTTAACGTTACTTCGAAAGAAAAAACAAAATAAGAAAATAATGTATGAGAAAAAAACAAATCTTGGCTGTGCTAATGGGAAATTAATTATAAAAAATAAAGCTAAAGCTAAAGCTAAATTAAAAATAAAAACAATTTTACTAAAGTTTTTCTTTAATAAAATTAGAAAAAATACACTAGCAAATGAAATGGTCTTTACTAAATTAATAATAAGTTCTCGTGAGGCAGTGTTAGTTCCAAATGCTTCTCTATCAAACTCTGATCTTTTAACCATAAAAGTATCAGGCCCATAAATAGCTATTACACCAGCAGTAACTAAAATTAAAAAATAGAAGACTAGAGTGAATCTAAATTTACTAACTTTTTTTATGTTCACGATATTATTAGAT